>CAMDRJ010000124.1 GCA_945906755.1 Klebsiella pneumoniae
ACTGTTCCATAAACTCTGTCAGCGAAAGCCCGGGTTGAAACTGGATACGATTCATCGGCATGGGGTACCTCCTCGTCGGGAAGGCCCCCATCTTCAACTACCCGCTAGCTCGCCACGTGAGCCGGCGGAGTTTCATTGCTAATCAGGAAGCAAATGTCGGCGCTACGTCGTCATCGCGCAGATAGAAGCCGACCGGATCTTGACCTGCGCGCACTGTTTCGATGCCGCGCCGGATGAAGCGACGAAACAGCACGATGCCGCGATCATTGGTCGCCAGGTGTTCCAGCGCATGAATGTTGATCGGGCCTTGACCCAGCTGCGCTTCATGATCGCCCGGCAGCCATTGCCGTTCGCGCTAGGGACGCTCATCGGTCTGGCCGAAGATTTCCAGGTAGCGGCGTTTCTCAAAGGGCAGCGCCTCGTCTTCCAATACATGGCTGACGAAAAACGTCATCGTGTGATCATCATCCACCGGCAGTGACCAGATCGACATGAACGGCGCGCTGGCAGCCTTCTCGGTCTGTCCGCCCTCGAAGATCGAACTGATGCAATGCAGATTGGCGCCCACGATATCGGCCGAGCGCACCCACACCTTGTCGCCGACATGCCGCGAAGCGAGATACGCTACGCCACCCGCCGTTTCAGTGAACGTGAAGACCGGAAAGGCGCCGAACTCGGGCGCGAAGTGTTCCATGCCGCGCAACTGCGGAATCACATGCAGCGTTTGGGTGTGATGCGGATCGACGGTGTTTTCTTTGATCTGGATCCAATTGCAATCCTGCTTGAAGCGCGTCCCCGGTACCAGCCGAATGCCGGGCAACCGAAAGCGGTCGTACACCGGGAACACCGGTATGCGGTCAGGTGGACCCATGTAGGTGAAGATGATGCCGGCAAACAGATGGATCGGGTAGGCGCCCTGGCTCACCGAGCGCATCAGACGGTCAGCGGCCGGTTCGCCCGGCATATCGATGCAGGTGCCGTCCACGCTATAGAGGCGGCCGTGATAGCAGCAGCGCAGGCCTCGCTCTTCGATCAATCCGAATTCGAGTGAGGTATTGCGATGGCAACAGCGCATATGCAACACGCCGATGCGACCGCTACCATCGCGAAACACGACAAGATCTTCGCCGAGTGCGCGAATACGCAGGGGCACTTCATTGAGCTCGCTCTCATAGGCGACCGGTTGCCAGAAGCGCCTGAGATACTCGCCGCCCGGCGTGCCGCGACCGACTTCGCAGAGGAAGCGATCAGGCTCCGCGGATTGTTCTTTGTGATAGCCGCTAAACGCAAGCGGTGGGTTCGTTACTGTCGGCAAGGCAGACATGGATCTTCTCCTGTCGTGAAGGCGTGCATCGGCCGGAGCATCACTCCGCCTTCGCGCCCGATATTTTGACGGCGCGGCCGCGATTCTCGCGGTCGGCCTTGATATACGCAGCGAATTCCGCAGGGGTACTTCCTACCACCTCATAGCCGCGCTCGATCAGTTGCTTCTGGCGATAGTCCGGATCTTCAATGATTTTCGTGGTGTCCTGATGGATGCGTGCCACCGCCTCGCGTGGTGAACCGGCCGGCAGAAAGAAACCAAACCATGCATGGGTTTCGACCTCGGGAAAGCCAAGTTCAGTGAAGGTCGGCACATCGGGGAGCAGGGGCGAGCGCTTCGCACCGCCAATCGCAATTGGCTTGATGCGTGCCGCCTTCAGTTGCGGCATCGAGGTGGCAATGCCGGCAAAGGTGAGTTGAACCTCGCCTGCCATGACCGCGGGCACCGCAAGCGATATGCCTTTGTACGGAATATGCACCAGATCAATCGCCGCTTTGTTTTTCAACATTTCACCGGCGAGATGCGGTTGGCTGCCGCTGCCGTAGGAAGCGTAGTTGATGCTGCCGGGTTTCGCTTTGGCGACCTGAATCAATTCGCCGAGCGTGTTGTAGGGCTGCGACGGATGCGCCACCAGCAGTTGTTGCAGCCGCACCATCATCGTGACGGGCAGGAAGTCGCGCTCCGCATCGAACGGCAGCTTCGCATAGAGATGCGGATTGATCGAAAAGGTTGCATCAGTGGTGAGGAGCAGGGTGTGGCCATCCGGCGCTGACTTGGCGACCAGCTCGGTGGCAAGAATCGTGTTCGCGCCCGGCCGGTTTTCGACGAGGACAGGCTGGCCCCAGGTGGCGGTCAATTTCTCGGCAAGCTGCCTGCCGATGACATCGATGCCACCGCCGGGTGGATAGGCCACGACGATGCGCACCGGTTTGCTTGGCCAAGACTGCGCGCAGACCACCCCGGCAATCATCGAGCACAACATACCGACCAACAATCTCATTGCTTTCCTTTGAAGGATTAAGAAGCGACCGTGATTCAATCTGCCAAGCCGCGATTGTGCAGCGAATTTGCATCGTCGATCACGGCGCGTGCAACCTTGCGCTACAGTACGTGCCGTCCCTCTCATGCAAGCCCGGAGCCCCTCATGCCGTTAGCGATCCGCAAGATCATCGATATTAGCCTCGAACTCGATGATTCGAAATTCAAGATGCGCACCCCACCTGGATTCAAGCGCGACATGCAATTCCAGATCGAGGTGCTGAAAGACCATGACGCGGCGGGTGGCGCCGGGCAGATCGTGCGCGGCGTCCACATGCGCCTGCATGCCGGCAGCCATATCGATGCGCCGGAACATAACGTGCCAGGTGGTGCGCAGGTCCATCAGTTACCGCTGGAGACCTTTGCGGGTGATGCGGTGATCGCCGATTTGCGCCATGCGGTCCCCGGCAAACCGATCACGGCGGAAGATCTTGAAAACGCCGCCGGCAAGATGATCCGTCGCGGCGATCGGCTGCTGCTGCGCACCGATGTCAACAAGGAATACATGATCAACGATTGGCAGAAGCGTTCCCCCTATCTCACCGCTGCCGCGACGCAGTGGTGCATCGACAAGGGCGTGAGCGTAGTGGGTTACGATTTCTATCATGGCAATGACGAGCCGGGATCGCACCGTGTGTTCAACTCATCGCGCACGTTCAGCGAGCATGGCATTGTCACCATGCCCTATCTCAACAACCTCGATGCGATCACCGAACAGCGCGTTACGCTGGTTGCATTGCCGTTGAAATTGACCGGCGCCGAAGCATCCCCCGTGCGTGCCGTCGTGTTGATGGGTTGATATCGTGAGGAGCCAATCGATGCAATGCATGACCTTGATCACCGGATGTCTGTTGGCAATGGCCGCGGCAGCAGTGACCGCCCAGGATGCCTTTCCGTCCAAGCCGATTCAGATGATCACACCGCAGTCACCCGGTACCGCGACCGATATCGTCGCGCGCATGTTCGCCGAAAAAATGTCCGCACGGCTCGGCCAGCAGGTCGTTGTACAAAACCGTCCGGGGGCCGGTGCAACGATTGGCACCGGATTGGCGGCCAAGGCAGCGCCCGATGGCTACACGATCCTCATGACCAACTCGGCGCACACCATCAATCCCAGTCTCTACGATAATCTGCCGTTCGACACCTTGCGGGATTTCGCGGGCCTCGCACTCGTCACGGAGGCGCCGGCGATCGTGGTCGTCAATCCGCAGGTCGGTGTGCGCACGTTGAAGGAACTGATTGCGCTCGCCAAGCAAAAGCCGGGCGCGCTCAACTATGGTTCAGCCGGTGTCGGCACGGCCACGCATTTGGCCGGCGCCTATTTCGCGAGCAAAGCCGGGATCGATCTCGTGCATGTGCCCTACAAGATCTCTGCGGATATCACGACCGACTTGCTTACCAATCGCATCCAGGTGAATTTCGTGCCGGCGGCGTTTCAACTGGGGCATATCAAGGAAGGCCGGTTGATCGCGATCGGGACGAGTGGCCCGACCCGCATGCGTGCGCCGTTCGAAGCACCTAGCATCAGCGAAGAGGTGATGCCCGGCTATGCGTACGCAACATGGTATGGCTTCCTCGCACCGGCGAAAACGCCCCAGCCGATTCTCGATCAGCTCGCGGCGGCGTTGAAGGCAGCGGGCGACGATGGCGAGGTGAAAGAGAAGATGCTCGGGCAGGGCATGCTCGGTCGCACGCTGTTACTACGCGAATTCGATGCGTACTTGAAAACTGACCTGGAGAAACTCGCACCGATCGTGAAAGCCTCGGGCGCGAAAGCGAACTGACCCGCGTGCGCGGACGGCGGCGGTCACTGCATGAATTGATCCAATTCCAGCACCGAGCTGAAGAACTCGAAGCGCAGGGTCGGTGGAAGCAGGCCGCTTGCCTGACGCAAAATGCGCGCCGGCTCATGATTGAAGTGGAGTTCGACGCGATAGGCGTTGGGTAGGGTGCGATCGAAGCGGGGCAGGATGCGCTGCAAGAATTCGAATTGCTGCGACCGATCGCCGATGACGCCCATCGTTTCAAGCAATGTGAGCTTATGCCAGTGCTCACCGGCCGGACGACCCCATGTCACGACGCTCATGAACTGCGTAAACGACTTGAAGAAGCGATCGTCTTCTTCGATCCCTTTGCCATTGGCATAGATGCCGTCCAGCAGATACGTCACCGTCAAGTTGCGTCCTGATCGGGACGGCTGGCGCGACCATTGGAAGATGATGTCATTGACGGTGCGGCTGAGGCATAACTCAAGATGCCCGCCAACGACATAGACATGCGAGGGGGCGACATTGAATGGAATTTCGCCGCCAGTGGAGGCGACCCGATAGTCGGGATTGCAGTCCTCCATGAAGTAGTACTCCTCCGGACTGTCATCCTGCAATACGACGATCGGCATGCGCTGGTTTTTGGCGAAACGCATTGCTTCGTCGATGCCGCGTTTGGAGGCAAGACGCGCATCGAAGGTCGACGAGGCATGCGTAACGATCAGCACGGCATCGGTGTTCAATCGCACGCTTTGCGGATCGGTGAAGATTGGCGCAGGACACGAAGCGATCGCCTGTTCAACAGGAGCAAGCAACGCGATAGCGAAAGCGATCAAGCCAACGACACCTACAATGGATCTCCGGACGGCGAGCATAGTTTTCTTGCAATTTACTGGCGGATGGGAATCGCGACGACACGCCGCGCGCGCCGATTGTATTAATCGAATAGGCGCCGTGGCAAGGAGTGCGGGACAGCGCGGTCGCTGCGTTATCGCGTGAGCGATGGTGCGCTGTTCCGATCCGCTCGTCGCGTATGACGGACCACGGGGCCGGCATTAATTCTTCTGGGCGGCGATGCCCGCTGCCTTCGCGACCGATTGCCACTGCTTGCGCTCATCGTTCAGCATGCGTGTGAATTCGGCCGCGCCGATTGCCACCGGATCGAAATTCATGCCTTTCATTTTCTGTGCGAAGGCATCGTCTTTCGGCAAGGCGAGCAATTCGCGCTCCCAGGCATCGATGATCGCGCGCGGCGTCTTCGCGGGTAGAAACACACCGTACCAATTGACGACATTCAAGTTGGCGAGCCCGCTTTGTGCGAGCGTCGGAATGGTTGGCAGACCTTCGAGCCGACTCGATTCCAAAGTCGCCAAGGCCCGCACGCGTCCGCCGCGCAGATGCTCCTTCACTGCTTCGGCTGATTGCACCGCGAACTGCACATCGCCCGCGATGAGTCCGACCACGGCCGGTCCGCTGCCTTTGTAAGGGACATGGGTCATCTCGATGCCCGCCTCGCGTGCAAACAGTTCGGTAATCAAATGAAACGCATGACCCTGGCCGAGTGAGCCGTAGAAATACTTCTTCGGATTGGCGCGGGCGAGGGCGATGAACTCGCTCATCGTGTTCGCAGGAATGGATCCGTTGATGACAATCAGCCCGGGATTGCGACCGATCATGCCGGCCGTGACAAGATCATTGCGGGCGTCATACGGTGGTTTCGGCTCGAAGTATTCGGCAATCGTGATCGGTGTCGGCGGGGCGAATAGCACCGTGTAGCCATCCGCCGCCGCGCGCACCACGGCGTTGGTGCCGATCTGTTGCGCGGCCCCGGAAACGTTCTCGACCGGAATCTGCTGGGCAAACTTGGCCGCGACATGTAAAGCGACAAGACGCGCTACCGCATCGACGCCGCCACCTGGAGTGGTTGGCACGACCATCTTGATCGGGCGCGCGGGATATTTTTGCTCTTGGGCGATCGATGGATGGGCAGCGCTCAGCGCGGCGATGAGAATGGCGTAGTAAAGGTGTTGGCGGCCCATTTAGGTGTCCCGGTCAAAATCGATGATCAAAGCCGCATGATCGCTCATTGCGTCGCGACGGGTAGAGCGTGGGTCCGTGCCCCATGCATGGTGGATGCTCGTCAGCTGTTTAATCATCGCATCATTCGCGAACGCCTGATCGATCCGGTAGCCGGTCCCCGCATTGGGCGAATGCCAGGTCCATTCACGGCGATCGCCATGCAGGTGACGAAAGGCGTCGCGCCATCCGGCGTTATGCAGCGCACCCATCCATCGGTCTTCGCGCGCATTGAAGCCGGCTGCACCAAGGTCTTCATCGATGCCGATGCGACCGGTGTTGGTGTCGCCGCACAACAGTGCCGGGCCGTCTGACCAAGCACGCGTGACGCGCAGCGTGGCGGCATGAAACGGCCACTTCTTCCCGGTGACCCGATTCGGCACATGGACGGCAATGACACTGAAAGGTTGCGGCGCATCGACCCGGGCGGCGAGCCACTTTCCCGAACGCACCGGGGCGCGGGCGATGGGGAGCGTTGCGATCGGCCAACGTGCGGCAATCAAGAGTCGATTGTCGGCCGGGGCACGCCGATTGATCGTATGTAGTTGGTACGAAAGGCCGGCCTCGGCAAGCATTGTCGCGATGCTGAGGCTGGCCGGCGTGCCACGAAACTCCGATAGCGCGACCACATCGGCCCGCCATTGCAGAAGTTGCTCCGCAATCGCGACAGCGCGCACGCCACCGCCGGCGCGAATATTCCAGGCGATGACGCGCATCGGGCGGGTGCGCGTCGCTACGTCGCGAGTTCGATTCGACCGGTCCGGTTATCGACGATCAAATCCGTATCGAACCACTGCACGCTCGGTGCGACACCAAAGCGATCGATGAGGCTCTGATGCCAGGCGCCACCTTCAGCGTGATAGCGCTCGCCTGCCTTGCGGGATGCCCAGGTGTAGACACCACCGGCGGTCCCGCTGGCATGGCTGAAGATGAAGTTCTTGCGGACGAGCTCCGGTACCCCTTGAAACTTCGGCGCGACCGTTTTCGCGCCCGCGAGGTATTGCTCCCGCGTGAGTTCCGCGGGAATCTTGATCGTGACAACCGCCGTCGCGGGCATGGGCGTTAGCGATTGGTCGCTTTGGCCAATCGTGCCGCGTTGTCCTTCGTATCATAGATGTTGACTGCTTCTTTGCCTTCAGCAGCCTTTTCCATGCGAGTGCGAATCTCGGCGGCCATCGCGTTGTTACGCTGCACGGCTTGGCGCGCTTCCATCGCGGCGAACCAGCGCATGAAGTTCGGATGGTTGTCTTTATCGACGCCACGATCCTTATGCATCTTGGTCCACGGATACACGGCCATATCGGCAATGCTGTACTCGTCGCAGCCAAGCCAGGCGCTGTCACGCAGGCGGTTGTCCATCACCTTGTAAAGGCGGATCGATTCATTCACATAGCGGTTGCGGCCATACTCGTTGTCTTTGGCCACATTGGTGAAGTGATTGGCCTGTCCAAACATCGGGCCCACGCTCGCCATCTGGAAAATGAGCCATTGCAGCGTGTCGTAGCGCTTGCGCGCGTCTTTCGAGAGGAATTTGCCGGTCTTCTCGGCGAGGTAAATCAGAATGGCGCCGGATTCCATCAGCGCAAGAGGCTTGCCGCCGGGGCCGTCGGTGTCGATGATCGCGGGAATTTTGTTGTTCGGGCTGATCTTCAAGAACTCAGGCTTGAACTGATCGCCGGTGCGGATGTTGACGTCGATATGTTTCCATTCGAGGCCAGCCTCTTCGAGGAAGATCATGACCTTCTGGCCGTTGGGGGTGGGTTGCGAATAAAGTTCGATCATGGTGTTCTCCGGAAAGCGCCCGAATGGGCAGTGTGAGGCGAGCCGTACGTGTTTGGCGAACAAACGTATCGGTTGGGGCGTCGCGCTTGGGCGGACCCCGCACGGCGATAATATAGGAACATCAAGGGTAGGGTTCACCGGTGTGAACCCGCAACAGGAGTGATGGATGGGAACCACCGCAAGGCGTCCGACGACGGCGCGAGCCAAGGCCCCGGCGCGATCGGTACGCAATACCGCTTCGACCGATATCGATCTTGCGACCACCAAGCCCGGTACACCCGGCGGCAAGTTCATTCGCCAGTTCTGGCTCGCGATTCATCGCAGCCAAGACATCGCGAAGGGCCAGGCGAAGCCGATCCGCATCGTCAATGAGGACTTCACCCTCTATCGTGGCGAGAGCGGGCGTGCGCAGGTGATCGACTATCGCTGCCCGCATCGGTGGGCGCCAATGCATATGGGATCGGTCGAAGGCGATGACATCCGCTGCGTCTATCACGGCTGGAAGTACGATTGTTCAGGGCAATGCATCGAGCAGCCTGCGGAGTTGCCGGGCTTCGCACGCAAGGTGCAAATCGGCAACTACCCGACCCAGGAGTATCTCGGCCTCATCTGGGCGTACTTTGGCGAGGGCGAGCCGCCTGCCTTTCCACCGTTTCCGCATCGCGAAACCGCGGGGATCATCCAGGTCTGGACGGTGGAAGAGGTGCCCTGCAACTATCTGCAAAGCTTCGAGAACAGCATGGACGAGGTGCATGTCGCGTTCACCCATGCACCAGGTGGGTCGCATGCCAAGCTCGCGGCCGATCTACCGGTCATCAGCGCGGAGGAAACCGACTGGGGCATGCTGCGCTTTGACAAACGGGCGACCGGCAAGGTGCGCCAGACGCTGCACTACGCGCCGAATCTGACGCGCGTCATCGTGCCACCGCTGGCGGGCATGGATGGTGTGGGCGGCTGGCCGGAAATCTATTTCAACTTCACACCGATCGATGATGAAAATCACTTGTGATTGATCACGAGTCACATCGAGGTGGCCGGTGAAGCGCTGGAGGCCTATCGCAAGAAGCGCGCGGAGTTTGAAAAGACGGTCGCCGCGGCAAGGCCCGCCGGTGTTGTTGCGCGGGAGTTGATGGCAGGCCGGCATCGCTATGCGGAGGTGATGCATCCGGAACTGGCGATCGTGCAAGACATCGCGGTGCAGGCCGGGCAGGGTCGCATCGCGCCGCGGGTCGGCGAGCATCTGGGTCGCTCCGATGCAGGCATCATTCAATGGCGCAAGATCCTCACGCGGGAACTGCGCGCCTTCGCAACGGGTCGCAAGTCGAAGAAGTGGACGGCGCCGCCTGCCGATGTGAAACCAACGCTTGGATTTTAGGGGACAGCCATGACGATGCTGCATGCGATATTGCTGCCGGTGATCGCCGGCGTGGCGATGGCAGTGAGTGTGGCGGCCGCTGCGCAAAGTGCTTATCCATCCAGACCGATCAAACTCATCGCGCCGTTCCCGCCCGGCGGGTCAAGTGATGTGCTGTGCCGCTTGCTTGCGCAAAAACTCACCGAGGGCTTTGGGCAAACCGTCGTGGTTGAAAATCGGCCCGGCGCGAGCGGGGCGATCGGCTTTGAAGCCGCGGCGAAAGCGCCCAATGACGGCTATACGATCGTCATCGGATCGAGCAGTACCCTTGCGACCAATCCGCATCTGTTCAAAAAGCTGCCCTACGATCCGATCAACGATTTCGCACCGGTGTCATTGGTGGCGACCTCACCCCAGGTGCTGATCGTGCATCCGTCGGTGAAGGCCAACACAGTCGCCGAATTGATCGCGCTCGCCAAAGCCGCCCCGGGCAAACTCAATTTAGGTTCGGGCGGCAAGGGCATCCAATCGCATATCAGCGGTGAAATGTTCAAGAGCGCAGTGGGCGTCGATATCGTCCATGTGCCGTACAAGGGCGGCGGGCAAGCGGTAGCCGATTTGGTGACCGGGCAGATTCAAATGGTGTTCGCGGACATGGTGCCGGCGATCCCGCATATCCGCTCCGGGCGATTGCGCGCGCTGGCGGTGACGAGCGAGACGCGCTCACCGGCGATTCCGGAAATTCCGACGATGATCGAAGCGGGCGTGAAAGACTATCGCGCCGAATTATGGTGGGCGATCCTCGCACCGCGCGGCACGTCGGCCGAAGTGGTGGCGCGTTTGAACGCAGAACTTGGTCGCATCATGAAGATCCCGGATGTGCAGGCCAAGTACCAGGAGCTTGGCGTGGCAACCATCCACGGCACGCCTGCGCAGGTGAGCGAGTTCATCAAGGCGCGTTCGATCGAGGTCGGACGTATCCTCCGAGCGGTTGGGATTGAGCCTGAGTAGGGCGAGGGATGGGAGCCAAATTGATGCTAAGCCGAGTCGGACGGTTTGGAAGGGGTCGATTGTTTAATAACGCGCAGCCCAACGAAAAAAGGCCCGTCACTCCCGCGCAGGCGGGAGTCCAGGCCCGATTCGAATCATCTGGATACCCGCCTACGCAGGTATGACGCTCTTCTTGTATTACGTGTTTCCCTTAAGACTGATTGAAAGACAAAATGAACATCGCCTATTTCATGAAAAACGAAGCCGATATCGCCAAGCTCGCGCCTGGCGATTTCAAGTGGATCAAGATCTCGTCGCGTCCCGACGGCACTTACGCGCCAGAGGATCTGGCGAAGCTGGCCAATGTCGAGGCATTGCTCGTTTGGTCGGAACTGATCACCCCTGCGGTGCTCGCCGCTGCGCCCAAGCTCAAGATCATTCAGCGCTTTGGCGCGGGCTTCGATGTACTCGCGCCGGTGCTTGAATTGACGCGTGAGCGGCGTATTCCTTGCTGCAATGTCGAGGGCGTCAATAAAGTCGCGGTGGGCGAGCACGGCATGCTGTTGATGCTGGCCGTCGCCCGGCAGCTCAACATCATGCAGGAACACACGCGTGCGGCGCGCTGGCCGCGCGAGCTGCATCCGGAAATTCCGCTGTTCGAATTGGATGGCAAGACCCTGGGTATTGTTGGTCTTGGCAATACCGGCATGGAACTCGCCAAGCGTGCCAAGGCCTTCAACATGCGGATCTTGTACAACGATGTGCGCACGCTCGATCCGGCGCTCGTGAAATCGGTCGACGCATCGTTTCGCGAGAAGGATGCGCTGTTCCGTGAAGCCGATGTCATCAGCATCAATACCGATCTCAATCCGGCTTCACGCACCATGATCGATGCGCGAACAATTGGCCTCATGAAGCGCACCGCGGTGGTGATCTGCTGTGCGCGGGGTGGCATCGTCGATGAGGCGGCCTTGCGCGATGCATTGAACAGCGGCCGCATCGCCGGCGCTGGGCTCGATGTGTATTCGCCCGAGCCGATCCGCGCGGATAATCCGCTGCTCAATGCGAAGAACTGCGTGCTCACCCCGCATATCGCCGGAGTGGTGCGTGAATCGATCGCACGGTCGTACGATTGGGCGCATGAGAACGTGCGGCGCGTGCTCCAGCGTAGCGAGCCGCCGAAGTGGGTGGTGAACGGCGTGAAATAGACGGTGCGTGGTATGGTTGCTGCATTGCACAAAGCGGCTGCTGAATTCATGCGTTTGCTTCGAAATGGCTTGTTGGCGTCCTTGATTGCTGCGGGCGCGCTCGTCACAGCCGGATGTGATGGCGGCGCCGGTACGGCCGATAAGGGGGCTGCCGCCAAAGGGGGACCACCGCCCGCCCCACCCATCAGCGTCGCAACCGTCATCGAGCGCGAGGTCCGCGATGCGGACGAGTTCTCCGGTCGCCTGGAGGCGTTCGAAACAGTCGAGGTGCGTGCACGTGTCTCAGGCATGGTGACGCGCGTGGCGTTCGCGGCCGGCAGGGAAGTGAGCAAAGGCGAACTGCTCTTTGCGATCGATCCGCGGCCGTTTCAAGCTGAACTCGCGCGCGCGGAGGCCGAGCTGGCCCGCGCCACCACCCGCGCCGATTTTGCCCGCACCGAATTGGTCCGTGCCGAAAAGCTGCTCGCTTCGCGCGCGATTTCCCAGCAGGAATATGACGAGCGCGTGTCGGCGAATCGCGAGAGCGAGGTCAGCATCCTCGCCGCGCGTGCGTCGATCGATGTGGTCAAGCTCAATCTGGAGTTTGCCAACGTCACCGCGCCGATCAGTGGTCGGGTCGGCCGTGCCGAAATCACGCAGGGCAACTGGGTCAATGGCGGCAGCGTTGGTGCAACACTGCTCACGACCATTGTCGCGATCGACCCGATCTATGCGTACTTCGAAGGGGACGAACAGGTCTATCTCAGAATGCAGGCGCTGGGCGGTCCGCGACCCGGCACCAACCGTCCGCCGATTTTGCTTGGCTTGGCAAATGAAGAAGGCTTTCCGCGCAAGGGCGTGGTCGATTTCTTCGATTCCGCGCTTGATCCGAAGAGCGGCACGATTCGCGTGCGTGCGGTGTTCCCGAATCCTGATCGGCGCTTGACGCCGGGGCTGTTCGCGCGATTGCGGATGGAAGGCAGCGCCAAGTACCGCGCAATCCTCGTGACCGATCGGGCCATCGGCACCGATCAGAATCAGAAATTCGTGCTCGCCGTCGGGCCCAACAACCTATTGCAGTATCGGCCCGTAACGCCGGGCGCGTCGATCGATGGCCTGCGTGTCATTCGGAGCGGACTGCAACCGGGTGATGTGATCGTGGTGAACGGGCTGCAACGCGTGCGCCCTGGCATGCCGATCACACCCCAATCGGTATCGATGGAGCCGGATGCACCGGGCGGCGCGGGCAAGCCCGCAGGGCAGTCAAACGCCGTCGACGCCAAGTAGCCAGAGCGGCCGACCTCCCCTGAAATTCTCGCGCT
>CAMDRJ010000125.1 GCA_945906755.1 Klebsiella pneumoniae
AGCGATATCGAAGTGGATGGCCGCAAGATCAGCGGCACCGGCGGCTATTTCGATGGCGACACCCTGTTCTATCAAGGCACGGTGCTGATCGACATGAATCCGGCGGCAATGCTTGCCGCGCTCAATGTTCCCGAAGCGAAGACCGTGCAACGCCCACTCGATTCGGCGGCGCAGCGCATCGTGACTTTGAAGGAGCTGCTTGGTACCGCGCCGTCGATTGAGACGATCCAGACCGCGCTCGTGCAAGGTTTTGCTGAACGCCTTGATATCGCGCCGACGCCTGGTGCAATTACGCCCGCTGAAGAGGCGCTGGCCACGCGCCTTCATAATGAGGAGATCGGCACCGATGCGTTCGTGCATGAAATCGACGATCCTGGAACGAGGGAAGGCGTGCGGGTTGGACGTCAAGTGAGTCCTGGCGGGACGATTACCACCTACCTACGGCGCGAAGGGCCGCGCGATGAGCGCATTCGCGAAATCCTAATTACAGGCGATTTTTTTGTGACGCCACCGCGCACGATCCTCGATTTGGAAGCGGCCTTGCGTGGTGTGCCTTGCGCCGAAGCGGGTGTAGTGATCGACCAATTTTTCAGCACGGCGAAGATCGGGCTCATGACCGTGCCGCCCGCTGATGTTCGATCCGCGGTGGAAGCGGCTATTGCAGCGGATTCGAATGCCTCACCGGCGCATTGAGCGGTCGGCCCCGCTACGCGTCGCCGCTTGCGGAGGAGAATGATGAAGCTCGTGCATGTCGTCCAGCACACCTCTGCTGAGTTTCTCGGCATGATCGAAGACCATCTCGAAGGGCGCGGCATTCGCTTCAAGTATTACCGGCCCTTCACCGAAGGTGGCACGCTGCCCGAGCGCGATCTGATTCAGGACGGACTGGTCTTGCTTGGTGGCGGTCCATGGGGCAGCGCGGGCGGGCGCGATCTACCGACGCTCAAACAGGAAGTGGCGCTTGCGCATGCGGTGCTGATGCGCGGCTGGCCGGTGATTGGGATTGGCTTGGGCGCCCAGATCCTCGCGCTGGCGGCGGGTGGCCGCTCCATGCCGACCCCACTCAGTTTCGCGGTCGGGACGGCGCGCCGGACCTCCCCGGAGGCGCTCAATGGCTATTTGCCCGAGGTCTTCCCGTTCGCGACCTATATTCGTGATTGGCCGGTGCCGCCCGATTACGCCACGATTCTTGCGACGGACGACATGGCGCGTCCGGTGGTGTGGCAGGTTGGGCCATCCGCGCTCGGATTTGTAGGCCATCCGGGCCTCAAGGTGGCGATGGTCGAGGATCTCATCATGGAATTCGAGGAAAGTGCCGAGCATCCGAGCCCAACGCTTGCGCAATTGGGTGGCATGCAGCGCGCGCTGGAAGATGCGCTGGTGCCAATCATGACCGGAGTGGTGCAAATGACCGGCTGGATGGGCGATTGATAGTCGGGGCTTGCTAAATGAGCGCTTTTGCATATACTCACATTGATGGATGGGTCACACCGCACCGCTGACGTGTTGGCCGGTCCAAGTCAGTTCGATTCCTGAGACGCAACGTCACTTGGAATGGTGGACACAAATGGCTAAGAAACTCGTGATCGTGATGGCCAATACCGATCCTCGCCATGGTGAGGAGTTGGGCGCGCCGATTTTTCAGGCCTCGGTGGCCGCGGCGATGGAATACGAAGTCGATGTCATCTGCACCGCCACCGCCGGTCGTCTCATGAAAAAAGGCGTCGCGGAAAAGCTCTTCGTGAAAGAGGGCTCGCCGAAATCAGTCTACGACTTCATCAAAGACGCGCATGAGGCCGGCGTCAAGTTCTATAGCTGCTCGCCGAATCTCGATCTGTTCGACATGAAGCAGGAAGATCTGATTCCAGAATGCAGCGGCATCATGGGTGGGGCGCACCTCATCGAGCGAATCATGGAAGACGACTGTAAGGTCCTCACCTACTGATCCGGGAGCCGCGATGGCCCACACGACGACAACGCGCGTGCAAGAGCATATCGGCGATCCGTTTTCCGACACACCGACGGTACCGCGCGAAAAACTGGAAGAGATCTTCAAAGACATCCAGTCGGACATGCGCTACGACCATGAGCTGAATGGTTGCCTCAATTGCGGCATCTGCACAGCCACCTGTCCGGCGGCGCATTACTACGACTTCAGCCCGCGCGAGATCGTCCAGTTGTTGTGGACCGAAAATCTCGAAGGCATTCATGATGCGATGCAGGAAAAGATCTGGGCCTGTGCGCAGTGCTATACCTGTGCCGCGCGCTGTCCGTTCGACAATTCGCCTGGCGGTTTGATTATGCTGATGCGGGAAACCGCGATCAAACACGAAATGCAGTCCGCGAAGAATGTGCTGCGGCCGTTCAGCCGCGTCATGCTGAAGCTGATTACCACCGGCAACCAGCTTGCGCCTGACATGATCAACAAGGAGCACTTCGCCGATTGGGGTCCGAACATCTCGAAGGTCGATGCGCCGCTCAAATTGTTGCGCAAGGCGATTCCGATGCCCACGCTCAACACGACCGCCACCGCTTGGGAAGTCAACCTCAAGACCTCGATCGAGCTTTACACCATCTGGGAAGAAACAGGGGTGTTCAAGCAGCTCGAAGGCATTGATGAGAATTTATTCGACGTGATCACCGACATCATGGACGAGAAGCGCGAGGACTGGAAAGACTACCTCGCCGAGCAGGAAGAGGAAGCAGACGATGAGTAAGTTGCAATGCCAAGGAGACCAACATGACCAACCAGACTGGTGAACGCTTTACCGGGCATGGTAGCGAATGGCGCGATGCCAAGCTCTCGCCTGATGATGCGCGCATGGCCACCAACTGGGTCGAGCAGAAGATCGACCGGCGCTCGATGCTGACCAACAAAGACCGCGTGGAAGACGTACGCGATGCCATGTGGCAGTTGGAAAAAGAAGGCGAGATCGTCGTCCATCGGGTGACGGACGATCATGAGCCGATCATGGTCAAGACCTTGTACGGCTGGGACAAGAAGATTCCCTCGAAGCGGCTCTGGCATCACAAGTCCTGCGGTCAATGCGGCAACATCCCAGGCTACCCGGTGTCGCTTCTTTGGCTGATGAATAAGCTCGACGTCGAGTATCTCGATGAAACCGATCAGACCTCCTGCACCGCCTGGAATTATCACGGCTCCGGGATCGGCAACCTGGAAAGTCTCGCGGCGGTGTTCCTGCGTAACTTCCACCAGGCCTATGTCGCGGCCAAGGCGCAAGGATTGCCGGCGGGTTACTACTATCCGCTGGTCCACTGTGGCACCTCATTCGGTAACTACAAGGAAGTCCGCGGTTACCTCTTGCATTCAGCGACGCTTCGCGAGCGGGTGCGCGCCATTCTGGGCAAGCTAGGACGCCTGGTCGATGGCAAGCTCCTGATTCCGGAAGAAGTCGTCCACTACTCGGAGTGGCTGCATGTGATGCGGGATCGTATCGCCAATATGCAGGAAGTCGATTGCAGTCCGGTGCGCGTGACGATTCATCCCGCATGCCATGTCTACAAGATGGTGCCGGAAGACGCGATCTACGACGATACGATTCTGCAGGGCAATCGCGTGGCGGTCTCGACCGGCATCATGCAGGCGCTCGGAACGCAAGTGATCGATTATTCGACCTGGTATGACTGCTGCGGTTTTGGCTTTCGGCACATCATTTCGGAGCGCGAGTTCACCCGATCGTTTGCGATCGATCGCAAGATTCGCGTCGCGGTGGAAGAAGCGCATGCCGATGTGATGATCGGCCATGACACCGGTTGCATCACCACGCTCGATAAGAATCAGTGGATCAGCAAGGCGGTCGGCAAACCCCTGGAGCTACCGGTGATGGCAGATTGCCAGTTCGCGGCGCTCGCCTGCGGTGCGCATCCATACAAGATCGTGCAGTTACATTGGCACGCCTCGGCGACTGAGACGCTGATGGAAAAGCTCGGCATCGACTGGCGTGCGAAGAAAGCGGAGTTTGAGGCTTATCTCGAACAAGTGAAGGCGGGTAAACAGGAGAATTTGTACGATCCGCGGCGCATGATCACCTCTGGTCCGGGCTTCGTTCCGATCAAGAAAATCGAGAAGCGTGTCTGATGAATAAGCCTATCCTCGTCGTCGGCGCGGGGCCTGCGGGCCTTGCTGCTGCCCATTCGCTGGCAACGATCGGCCAACGCTCGGTGCTGGTCGAAAAAGAGCAGCGGTTGGGCGGGGCGCCGATTCTGTCCGGCTATGCCAAACTGGTGCCCTCCGATGAGTGGGCCAAGGATGCGATCGGTGGCATGGTCGATCGCGTGGAAAGCAATCCGCTCGTTTCGATTCAGCGCGGCGCCATCGTCACCGAACTGACCGGCGAACCCCGCGCGTTTCGCTACACCCTTTCGAACGGCCAGTCGGGTGAGTGCGGCGCGGTGATCCTTTGCACCGGCTTCACGCATTTTGATTCGGTGAACAAACCGGAATGGGGCTTTGGCACCTATCCGGATGTGGTGACGACCACCCAGGTCGAGCAAATGATTTCATCGGGTAAGGGCGTGCGTTGCCCCTCCGATGGTAGAAAACCAGAACGCGTCGCGATCTTGCTTTGTGTGGGTTCGCGTGATCGCCAGATCGGCCGCGAATGGTGCTCGAAGATCTGCTGCACCGTGTCGTCCAACCTCGCGATGGAAATTCGCGAAGAGTTGCCGAACACCCATGTGTACATCTACTACATGGATATCCGCACCTTCGGTTTGTATGAGACCAAGTACTACTGGCGCAGCCAAGAAGAGTTCAAAGTCAAATACATCAAGTCGCGCATCGCGGAAGTGACCTCCGATGGCAAACGCCTGATCATCAAGGGCGAAGATACGCTGGTGAAGCGTCCGATCACGATTCCATTCGATCTGGTGGTGCATGCGATCGGCATGGACCCGAATGTCGAGAACAAACGCATCGCCAACACGTTCGGCGTCGCGCTCGAGCCGCATGGTTTCATCGGTCGCGGCAGTTCATACGGATCGCTAGGTGAAACCTCGCGAACAGGCGTGTTCGTCGCGGGTGCAGCGACCGGCCCCGAGACGATCGACGATTCGATTGCGCAGGCGAAAGCAGCGGCGATCGCGGCGTTCGGGCTAATGCAGCAAGGCGCGCCGGCCTCCGCCGCGCACGGATAGACAGGCTTCACAATGGCTCGCATCGCGGTCTCCCAAGCGCTCGGACTCGCTGGGCAAGAGCGCGCGCCGGAGCGCCCGCATCTTGACCTGAGCGGGCCAAAGCTGATCCGCGCCTTTGAGCGGCTGATCGATGGCACCGAAGAACATGGTGGCATCGAGCGGCATGTCGACGCATTGAAACTCAAGGCACAGGTGTTTCAACAGGCGCTGGGTGAGGGCAACCCCTGCACGCTCGAGCAATTCAAGGCGCTCTGCGCATTGATGTCATCGGTGCGTCGGCGTATCGGGCCGCATCTGGAGGCGCCGCTCTTCTCGGTCATGCGGGCGAATATCGCCGCGCTGGTGGATGGAATTGCCGACACGCGGCACACCGATGCGCGTATTGGGCAGTTCTGTGCCGCTTATCCGGATGATCGCAAGCATCGCTGGGTGCGCGATCTGGCCGCCGAGATCCTCCATTACGTTGATCCGGAGCGCTATCCGCTGATGTGCCGCTGGGTGTGGGATGCGCGCACCAACACCGGTGCGCTCCGCGAGATCTGGCATGCCGAAGACATCGATCGCGTTGTGATTGACGTCCCGGATCGCTATGGGACGTTTGTGATGTTGCGCGAGGAACTCGCTGGGTTTCTCACAAAGAATGGCGTGTTTCGCGATGTACTGCAGTATGTGGATCTGCTCACCGCGCAGATCTATGGCGACTACGTAAGCGAACAGGGCAGTGACTATCTGCGCGCGAGTTTCAACACGCCCTCCGATCCGATGCAATACACCCGGCGCGTGCTGGGCTTGGATGGCGTCGATGCGAAGGGCCGCACGCGCCTGAAAGCCGCCGATGGCAAAGCGGTTGTGATCGACGAACTCAACTTACCAAACAAAATCGAGTCGACCGATGCCCATTCATGAGCAATCACTGATCCGCCCGGAAAATCTCAGGACGCATGAAAAGCTCGAGATCGATGGCGTGGACGTCTCCGGTCACTGGAGCACGTTCATTGAATCGCGGGTGATCACCGACTACAACGAAAGAATCGAAGAAGAGATCAGTGCGCTGCCCGGCGGCGAACATATCAATCGCTGCTGGCAGTGTGGCTCTTGCACCAACTCCTGCACCGTCAATGCGGTGAATCCCGATTTCAATCCGCGCTATTGGATCTATCTCATTCGCACCGGGATGGAAGCGGAATTGCTGCGCGACAAAGACATCATCTGGCAATGTGTGTCGTGTAACAAATGCACCTACGTCTGTCCGCGCGATGTGTTTCCGGAAGGCGTGATGAAGGCGACCGCGCATTGGCTGGAACTCAAGGGCCATACGCCGAAGTCGAAGTCGACCATCTTCGATGAAGTGTTCACTGAACAGGTGCTTGCTACCGGCAAGATCGAAGAAGGCCGCACCATTCGCAGCTTCTTCGCTCGGACCGGCCAGCCGCTGTTGCAGGACTGGCTGGTTGAAATGGCGCGGCGTGTCGCCAAGCGCTTGCCGTTCAAGCAGGGTATCGCCATGGGTCTAGCCGCGCTGTTCCGGCCGCGCACGCGTGGATGGCAGCAAGCAGGCGATGCGATCAACGCCTATGTCGCCGAAGAAAAAGTGAAGCATCACCACACACTTGGCCTGGATCGTCTGATCGCAGCGGCGAAAAGCGAGCTCGATCCCCCCATGCAGCGTCCGCGCGCTTAAGCGCCGGCTCCTTTTACCTGGAGTATTGAATGGCTGAATCCGCGGATACGAAAAAGAAGTACCAGCGCGTTGCTTATTACCCGGGGTGCGCCCTCGAGGGAACGGGGCATGCCTATAACACCTCGACCAAGGCGGTCGGCAAGGCGCTTGGCCTTGAATTAGACGAGGTGAAGAACTGGAACTGCTGCGGCGCGATGGAAGTGAAGAACGTCGATCCGAAGATCCAGACGTATCTGTCGTCGCGGGTCATGTCGATCGCCGCCAATGAAATGAAGGCCGATGTGGTGATGGCGCCGTGCAACGGCTGCTATCACAATCTCAAGAAGGCCGAATACGATCTTTCGCATGACGCGGGCTCGCGCGAAGTGGTCGATCGAATTTCCAAGAAAGCCGGCCACAAGACCTATGAAGCGGGGCAGCTTGAAACCATTCATGCGCTCGATTGGATCAAGCAAGGCGTCGGCGAAGAAGAGCTGAAGCGACGCGTGCGAAATTCGCTCAAGGGTTTGAAGGTCGCCAATTACTACGGCTGCATGTACACGCGGCCGCGCCATATTTTTCCGGAGAAAGATCAAGGCTCGGGCACTGAATCAACCTCGAAACCGCACTTCATGGACGATCTGCTGGCCGCTGCTGGTGCGGTCAATGTCGATTTCCCATTGAAGACGGCATGCTGCGGTGGCGCGCACACGCTCTCTGATAGCGATATTTCCACCAAGCTCGTTCTGAATATCCTGCTCGCTGCCGAGGCGGCGGGCGCTGATGTGATCGCCACCGAATGTCCGACCTGCCATTCGGGGCTTGAAATGCATCAGGTGCGCGCCGAGAAGGTGCTGGGTAAAAAAACCAAGGTGCGCATGATGTACTTCACGCAGTTGCTTGGCGTGGCACTTGGTCTGTCGCCGCGCAAGGTGGGCGTCCATGAGAATGTTTCGGATGGCGGCGAGCTGCTGCGCGAAAAGGGCATCGTATGAGGACGCTCGTCGAGATCGAAGCGATCCTCGAACAATTCACGCCGATCGGTGATGCCAAGGCCGGCGCGCGTGAGCTGCTCAGCCTTGCCGAAGAGATCCTGGCTCATTGGGTGCTGGGTCGAGGCGAAGAACCCACGATGGAAGAGCGTGAGGGTTTTCGGTTGCTTGGGCTGCATCGTCAGGGCGCGCAAGATTTGCCAAGCTTCAATGCCTGTCGCGAGACCTGTCGCGAGATCGCGTATCACTTCAACTTACTGCAAATGCCTGCGATACGGAGCGAGATTGCCGAGCGTCAACGAATGATGGCGATGCTGGTGCATCACATCGCGCTCTTCGTGACGGGCAAAATGCAGCAGGCGCAACTGGGCGAGTTCTGTTGTGCCTCGAAGCCGCTCCGCTTAGAATCCGCGACTGCGCAACCGTAGGGGAAAGAGCGATGCCCGATGTGCGAGGCTGCCATCTGCCGGACGATCTGCTGTACGACGTTGCCAACCATATCTGGTTCAAAGAACTGGATGATGGCAATGTGCGGCTTGGCATGACCACGGTTGCGACTGCCATGGCCGGTTCGCTCGTTGCCTTTACGCCGAAGAAAGTGGGCCGTGCGGTGCAAGCGGGTAAATCCTGCGCGACGGTCGAATCGGGCAAATGGGTTGGGCCGGCCAAGTCAGCGGCGGGTGGCGAAGTCGTTGCGGTCAATGATGATCTAGTCGCCAAGCCGAAGATGGCCAACGACGATCCGTATGGCGAAGGATGGATGGTCGTCGTCAAACCCGATGATTGGGCGAGCGTGAAAGCAACGCTCACGCCAGGTACTCATGTTGCACCGCTCTATGAAGCGAAAATGAATGCCGATGGGTTCGCCGGCTGCGCGGCTGCGCCGTGAGGGAAAGCGTGGCGCCGGCGCGGATTGGCGTCTTTATCCTCGCATGCATTGCGTGCGTATTCATCACGACGTCCGTTCACGCCGAGTCGCCATGGGGCACGCCGCAATTTCCGCAAGATAAGGACAAGTGGTGGTGGGATGCCGAGTGGTGGGATAGCGGCCGCCTGCCCGAGACGAGAACCTATCGAATCGCCACGCGTCCAGCCACCTATCAAAGCGGTGACATCGACGTGCCGGTCACGATCACGAGCGCACAGGGGCCGGGTAAATTTCCGGTCATCGTCTTCATGCACGGCCGGCGCGGCATCGATGACTGGACGCGTTTGATTCCACAACGCATTGCCGCGCGCGGATTCGTTGTGGTCACGCCCGATTTCTATAGCGGCCGGTTCATCGCGCCGTTTCCGGTCGAGCATGACTATGCGATCGAAGACGATGCGGCGCGTGCGATCGACTTCGCGCTGAAGCTTCCCGAGGCACGTGGACAGGCAAAAACCTGCGTCGTGTCCCATACCCGCGGCGGCTACTACTCATTGAAGGCACTGGTCACCAAGGGCCGGCAGGATCGCATCGCCTGCTATGTGTCGTACTACCCGCATTGGCAGGACCCCAATGCACCCGAAGCCGCGCAGGCCTATCAGTACGCCACCGAAATCGGCGCGCTAGTTGTCCCGGTGCTCATTTTTATGGGCGAACACGAGCAATATCAGCGGGCCCGGCCGATTCTCGCGGGCATTAACGTGCTCACCGAAAAGAAGCGCGATGCTCGTCTGATTGTCTACCCTGGCGTTGGCCGTGGCTTTGATTTTCGCGGCCGCAATGTGCGCACGCTTGCCGATGACATCGCCACGCAGGATTCGCTCGCGCGGAGCACGGTGTTCATGCGCAAGCATCTCGGGCTTTAGTGCAAAGCAGCCACGAACAAATTGGCTTGACCGCGGTGTGATCGCTTAGGGCCTTGGGCGCGCTACTTGAATGTGGCGGTCGCCGCACGAGCCGTCCCCAATAGCGGTCCATGGACCAATTGGCAGGCGAGCTCGTAGGCGTCGATCATCTGTCGTGCGCCGCGTATTGAGGAGAACCGTTCCTGATAAACGTTCCGCGCATTGCGCCCCATTTCCAGCATGTTCTCCGGATGCGCATTGGCCCAACGGATTTTCCGCGCAAGGTCGACAGCGTTGCCGGGTTCGAAGAGAAGTCCGGTCTGGCCATCTTCGACCAGTTCGTCGATCCCGCTGGTTGCGCTCGCCACCACCGGCAGCCGTGCCCCAAACGCGTTGATGATGGTGTCGGCAAATCCGGTGTAACTTGGGGCGGGATAGACGAGAAAGCGGCTGCGCGCCATCCGTTCCGCGAGGGGAGCGTCTGCCATCGGTGTAACGACATGGAACGCAGGGATTTGTTCGGCCAGCGTCAGATCGTCGCCTTCGCCCACGACATCGATCTTCATATCGGCAAGATCGAGCGCCGCCTGCATTAGCGTGAGGAAACCACTTTCATCATTGAGTGGCCCAACGTATAAACCGTTGGCGCGATCGCCGTCGCGTGGCAATGGGATGTCGGCATAGGGCGCTCGCACGATGACCCGATCGCGCGGCAGGCCGCCTTCAATGAGTTTGCCTCGCGCGTAATAGGTTGGCGCCAGATAGAGCGTGGCAGTCCGCGAGAAATCGCCGATCAATTTGTGATACCCCAGACGCGCCGCAAGCATTGCAGACGAGCGGACCGAGCCACCATCGCAAGCTCTGGCGACGCCCTTTAGGCGGCTGTGGCCGAGGCAGTCTTCGCAATGCCTGCCGTTACGAAACAAACCGCCTTGGAGGCAATGCAGTTGGAAATCGAGAGCGTTTTGTACGAGTGGCAGTTTGAATTCGCGCGCCACGCGATACACGCTTGGCGATAAATCGGCCTGCCAGTGCAACAGGTGAATGACAGCAGGTCGTGCCGCTTTCACATGGGCGCGCAGCAGCGGCAGGGAATGTTCGCGCGGGAGCGGCCGCGGCAGGCGTTCATCGTTGCTTGGTGGCTGCGCCGCGTCGGCGGTGGTGGAAAAGATGTCGACTTCGTGGCCCGCGCTCGCGAGTGAATCGGCGAGCGCGACTACGCCTGATTCGCCGAAGCCGCGATTGAACGCGCGATCGTACGCAACTAACACTCGCATCGACTTGAACCAGCTCTTGGGGAGGGTGGGGCAAATGGCACCGACCGCGGCACTATAGCCTATCGTGCTCATTGGTCAATCGGGCGAATGCCTTGCATTGATGCAAGGTTCTGCCCGGCTGCCGGCGCCGAATTGCGGGTCCGGGCGGGGCTGAGCCGTGTCGCCGCGGTCGCGATATGCTGCATCTCTATTTCAAAAGGAGATGTCAATGACCGACCGCTACGCACGCTATACGCGCTTGAAGTTCGACCGGCCGCATGACCGCGTGCTGCGCGTCACGATGAATCGCCCCGATCGTCTCAATGCCACCGATCAGACGATGCATGGGGAACTGGGCGACGTTTGGCGTGATATCGACGCCGATCCGGACATCAACGCGGTCGTCTTGACCGGTGCGGGCAAGGCGTTCTCCGCCGGCGGGGACTTCGAGATGATTCAAACGATCATGGACGATCCGCAAGTGCGCGCCCGCAATTGGAAAGAAGCGCGTGATCTCGTCTATAACGTCATCAATTGCTCGAAACCGATTGTGAGCGCAATTCGGGGGCCGGCGGTTGGGGCAGGTCTGGTTGCCGGTTTGCTGGCCGACATCTCGATTGCCGCCAAAGATGCTCGCATCATCGATGGCCATACGCGGCTTGGCGTGGCGGCGGGCGACCATGCCGCGATCATCTGGCCGCTGCTATGCGGCATGGCCAAGGCCA
This sequence comes from Klebsiella pneumoniae, assembly GCA_945906755.1. Lineage (GTDB taxonomy): Bacteria > Pseudomonadota > Gammaproteobacteria > Burkholderiales > SG8-39 > SHXR01. The sequence goes on from CAMDRJ010000125.1 coordinate 11,564, forward strand.
AGTACTACCTGCTGCTATGTGATCCGATCAGCGGGGCCGAAGCCGAACGGATCGGACTCATTTCACTTGCCGTGGATGACGCGGAACTCGATGCGAAGGCGCTGGAGATCGCCAAGCGCCTGGCCGACGGTGCCCCGAGCGCGATTCGCTGGACCAAATACGCGCTTAACAATTGGCTGCGCATGGCCGGCCCCACGTTTGATACCTCGCTCGCGCTCGAATTCCTTGGCTTTACCGGCAACGAGCCGCGCGAGGGCCTGGCTTCGCATCGCGAGAAGAGGAAGCCCAAGTTTGATCCGAATAGTCCGGTGTGAGGGGCAGTGAAAGGTGAATCAGACGCATTGAAAAGTGAAAGGTGATGCCCGCGGCAGGTAAAAGGGTAAAAGGGGACGTTACCGTTTTATATAAGGGTAACGTCCCCTTTATTTCTTTTAAGCGCTAAATCATTTAAGGTTGCTGTATCCGTCGCACTTAAGGAACAAAGATGGACTTTATTGATTTGCAAAAACCAATGGTCATTTCCAAAGACCGGCTGAAAGCATTTCTACAAAATGATTCCAGCGAAATGAACGCATCGAGTTTTGGAATCTATTTCCCGCATCTCCCGGCACTATCCGGGCACGTAAGCATGTACGATCTTCTGACACCTTGGGGTAGTGATTTGGAGGGTTTACGCATGAGTTTATTCAACAACACCCAACCTCGCATTTTAATTCGTGCCAGTGGCAAAGTGAGCTGGTCCAAGGTTATCGAGGGCCAGGACTACGCCCTTATTCTGGAAGCGTTCCTCGATAAAATCGAGAACGGGTTCACTTACATTCGCAGGTTAACCGGCACTCTTCCCCCTGTCATTTACTCCATGGAAACTTGCGCCCAACTGCTTAAATCCAGTTTTTTGGATAAGGCAAAACCAAGATTAATTCCTCGAATACAACTTCCCTCGCAGTCAGATTGCGTGGATGCGTTTAAGAGTGCTCGGCCCGTGCCATGGGAAGAGTCTGATCATAGTGGCCGGAGAAGTCTGAAGCATATCGATGGCAAATATGTTTTTGAAGTTTTAGGCGAACGAGGTGAACGCGACTTTATTTTCTCCTCACCACAACTTGAAGAAGCACAATGGTCTGCATTTAAATATTGGGTCTTCAGGAAGTCGAGTGGGTGATTTTGGGTCATTTTAGAGCGCTGGGAGCATGCAAGTGAGAATCTTGAGTCGTAAATATTCTTGGTCGCGCAGCCCATATGC
>CAMDRJ010000126.1 GCA_945906755.1 Klebsiella pneumoniae
CATCTTTAGCCCTCAATTTACCCACTCGATTTCCTGAAGACCCTGAAAAAATTGGTCGCCGACGCCCCGGCGTTGATGATTGCGTGTGGTCTTGCCATGCGGAGATTCGACGCATGATTCGCATTAACCTCCTTCCCCATCGCGAAGAAACGCGGACGCGCCAAAAGCGCCAGTTCATTGGCCTTCTTGGAATCGGTACGGTAATCGGCCTGTTTGGTTGGGGGATTGTTCACCTTTTCATCAGTGAACAGATCAGCCATCAGATGAGTCGCAACGATTTCCTCAAGAAAGAAAACGTTCGGCTCGACAAAGAGATCGAGGAAATCAAGAAGCTCAAAGAAGAAATCAGCGCCCTTCTTGCAAGAAAGCAGGTCATTGAGACGCTGCAGGCAGATCGTGCCCAGTCAGTCCAGCTATTGGATGAACTGGTAACCGTCAACAAGATTCCGTTTTTCGGAGACTTGCCTGGTATTGAGGTGCTATTCAGAAACAATTTGAAAATCGACAATAAGCGCGAACTGCTCGTATTTATCACACCTCGCATCGTCGACGACCGTCTCAGCATCCGCTAGATCCTCCCTTTTGGCGGATTTCGAGCCGGGCATTGCTCGGCTCCTTTCTATTCTGTCGTTAGCCCGTCCGGCCTCCGCAGTTCGAGCGGTCCGTTAGAATGTGCGCATCATGAGAGGCGCGCGAAACATATTCCTTGTCGGTTTGATGGGGGCCGGCAAGACCACCGTCGGGCGGTCTCTGGCGCGTCGGCTCGGGAAGACGTTTATCGACGCCGATCACGAACTCGAAGCTCGTACGGGCGTCTCCATCCCGACTATTTTTGAGATAGAGGGCGAGGAAGTCTTCCGCCAGCGCGAAGCGCAGGTCATCGCCGATCTCACTCTTGCCGACGATGTTGTGCTCGCCACTGGTGGCGGCGCGGTCATGCGCGAAGATAATCGGCAGGCACTCTCGACGCGCGGTTTCGTTGTCTATCTCCGAGCGCAACCCCGCGATCTCTGGCTCCGGACACGCAATGATCAAAATCGCCCGCTGCTCCGAACGGCGAACCCGCTGGCGCGCCTTGAAGAGCTATATCGTCTTCGCGACCCGCTTTACGTGCAGATCGCCGATCTCGTCGTTGACACCGGGCGCCAACGCGTCAATATTCTGATCGCGCAAATACTTAGTGAGCTTCCGACCGAATGCAAACTCTCGGCATAACCCTGGGCGACCGTGCCTACTCGATCCATGTTGGATCCGGCATTATCGAGAGCACCAACTTGGTAGCCGACGCGCTTGCATCGCCGCGCGCGGCGATCGTAACCAATAGCATCGTTCGCCCGCTTTACGCTGATCGCCTTGCCGAGCGCCTAAAGCAGCGGGGCGTCACTGTAACGATCGTGACGCTTGAAGACGGGGAATCCCACAAAACCTGGGAAAGCCTCAACCTCGTCTACGACACGATGCTGCGCGCGCGGTGCGATCGTCGAACGACCGTCATCGCAGTCGGGGGCGGCGTTGTCGGTGATATTGCCGGATTCGCGGCAGCCACATTCATGCGGGGTGTCCCGTTCATTCAGGTGCCAACCACGCTCCTTGCCCAGGTTGACAGCTCCGTCGGCGGCAAGACCGCGATCAATCATCCGCTCGGTAAGAACATGATCGGCGCCTTTTACCAGCCTGCCATGGTGATTGCCGATACCAACACGCTCGCAACGTTGCCAGACCGCGAGCTTAAGGCCGGATTGGCAGAAGTGATCAAACACGGCGCCGTCCGGGACGCCTCATTTTTCGAGTGGCTCGAAGAAAACATGGAGCGACTCCTGGCACGTGCGCCGCGCGCTCTGAGTCATGCCGTGGTTCGTTCCGTCGAAATTAAGGCGGCCGTCGTCAGCATTGATGAGCGCGAAACAGGTCCCCGCGCCCTGCTTAACTTCGGACACACGTTTGGTCATGCAATCGAGGCGGGCCTCGGTTTCGGCAATTGGCTGCATGGCGAGGCGGTCGCCGCCGGGATGGTCATGGCGGCAGACCTATCGGTGAGGATTGGCAAACTCGCAAGAGACGATGCCGGACGGATTCGGCGGTTGATCCAGCGCGCGGGATTGCCTGTCGTTGGGCCCAATCTAGGGATTGATCGCTATCTGGATCTTATGAGTCTGGACAAGAAGGTCGCGCTTGGCCGCATGCGATTCATCCTCCTTGCAGGGCTTGGACAGGGATTTATCGCCGAATCGACGCCCCAGGAGTCGGTCCGGTCGACCCTTGCCGCGTCGGTAGCATAGGGCCCCGCTCGAATCCCGCGATCCAGTCGCGCCTAGGCTGCCTTTACGCGACTTAGACACCCTATGACCGCCTAGTTGAACCGGGCGGCCCCGATGCGGCATTGCAACAACTCTGTAAATGCTTGAAGCGGCAAGGTTTCGGCGGTATATTTCACGGTTCGCCCCACGAAAACGCTCGATCATCCGCGCGTCGCCAGTCGGGGCGGGCGTGGAATTGTTCACGCTTAATTCGCCGTAATGACTCCGTCGAAATTGAGGTGGACCGTGACTGTTGTTTCGAGTGCGCTCCCAGCGCGACAAGGGCTGTACGATCCCGCGAACGAACACGATGCGTGTGGCGTCGGCTTTGTCGCTCACATCAAGGGTCGGAAAACCCACGCGATTGTCGAACACGGTCTTCTCATTCTCAAGAACCTCACTCACCGCGGTGCGGTGGGCGCCGACCCAAAAGCAAGCGACGGCGCAGGTATCCTGATTCAGATTCCGGATCGCTTTTTTCGCGAGGAACTCGCCAAGCAGGGCGTGAAGTTGCCACCGGTTGGTGAGTACGGCGTCGGTAACGTTTTTTTGCCCCAAGAGCCGGCTTCCCGATTTGCCTGCGAATACGAAATCGAGCGGGCGATCAAGGATGAAGGTCAGGTCCTCCTCGGCTGGCGTGATGTACCGGTTGATAGCTCAGACCTTGGCGATTCGGTAAAGCGGGTCGAGCCAGTCATGCGCCAAGTGTTCATTGGGCGCGGTCCGAACGTGACGGTTACTGACGCGTTGGAACGCAAGCTCTACATCATTCGGAAATCATCGGGCCATGCGATTCAGGCGCTCAAGCTCGCCCACGGTAAGCAGTTCTATGTGCCGTCCATGTCGGCCCGTACGATAGTGTACAAGGGCATGCTGATGGCCGATCAAGTCGGCACGTACTACAAGGATCTCCAGGATCCGCGCCTGGTCTCAGCTCTTGCACTTGTTCATCAGCGGTTTTCGACCAATACATTCCCGTCGTGGGATCTTGCGCATCCGTTTCGCATGATCTGTCACAACGGCGAAATCAACACGCTGCGCGGTAACGTCAATTGGATACGTGCTCGCCAAGGCGCCATTTCCAGCCCGATTCTTAATCAAGATCTCGCGAAAATCTGGCCGTTAATTTATGACGGGCAATCGGATTCGGCATCGTTCGACAACGCGCTCGAATTGTTGGTGATGGGTGGCTATTCGATCGCTCACGCCATGATGATGATGATTCCGGAGGCGTGGGAAAAGCACACGTCGATGGACGAAAGCCGGCGTGCCTTCTACGAATACCATGCCGCGATGATGGAGCCGTGGGACGGCCCGGCCGCGATCGCGTTCTCCGATGGTCGCGTGATCGGCGCTACGCTCGATCGCAATGGATTGCGCCCAGCGCGCTACATCGTGACCGATGATGATCTCGTCATCATGGGGTCCGAATGTGGGTGTCTGCCGGTTCCGGAGGAAAAGATCGTCCAGCGCTGGCGCCTGCAACCTGGGCGCATGTTCTTGGTCGATCTCGAAAAAGGGCGGATCATCGACGACAAGGAACTCAAGGACACCCTTGCGGGTGCGCGGCCCTATGGTGAATGGATCGATCGCATCCGCGTCAAGCTTGACGACTTGCCGGCGCGCGGTGAAAAGCGCGAGGCGCCACGTGCCGCGCTCCTCGACCGGCAGCAGGCATTTGCATACACGCAAGAAGACCTAAAGTTTATTTTGACGCCCATGGCAACCAACGGCGAAGAGCCGACCGGGTCGATGGGCAACGACTCGCCGCTGGCGGTGCTGTCAGGCAAGAACAAAACGCTCTATCACTACTTCAAGCAGCTGTTCGCCCAGGTTACGAATCCGCCGATCGATCCGATTCGCGAAGATCTGGTGATGAGCCTTGTTTCATTCATCGGTCCGAAGCCGAATCTGCTTGGCATCGACGAAATGAATCCGCCGCTTCGTCTCGAAGTGAGTCAACCGGTGCTCGACTTCGAGCAGATGGCTGCGATTCGGAATATTGAAAGCTATACCGACGGCAAGTTCCGCTCGTTCGAACTCGATATCGCCTACCCGGTGTCCTGGGGTAAAGAAGGGATCGAAGCGCGTCTGGCAAGTCTTTGCGCGCAGGCCGAAGACGCGGTGCGCGGTGGGTACTCAATCATCGTCATCTCCGATCGCCTCATCGATCGCGATCGCGTCGCCATTCCCGCGCTGCTTGCGTTGTCTGCGGTCCATCAACACCTCGTCTACAAGGGCCTGCGAACCAGTACAGGTCTGGTTGTCGAAACCGGATCGGCGCGCGAGGTGCACCATTTTGCGCTCTTGGCCGGCTACGGCGCCGAAGCGATCCATCCTTATCTCGCGATGGAGTCACTTGAAAGTCTTCCCGGTGTCGACATCGACCCCAAGAAGGCCGTCAAGAACTATGTCAAGGCAATCGGCAAAGGCCTCATGAAGGTCATGTCGAAGATGGGGATCTCGACCTACATGTCGTATACCGGCGCGCAGATCTTCGAGGCGGTCGGTCTATCGCAAGCGCTGGTCGATAAGTACTTTACCGGCACCGCATCGAATGTCGAAGGCATCGGGGTATTCGAAGTCGCTGACGAGGCGATCAGGGTGCATCAGTCGGCGTTTAGCGACGATCCGGTGCTGAGCAGCGCGCTTGAGGCGGGTGGTGAATATGCGTACCGCGTGCGCGGCGAAGAACATATGTGGACGCCCGATGCGATTTCGAAACTACAGCATTCGACGCGCGCGAATTCCTACCCGACATACCTGGAATACGCGCAACTCATCAACGACCAATCCAAGCGGCACATGACGTTTCGTGGCTTGTTCGAATTCAAGTTCGATCAATGCACACCGGTGCCGATCGAGGAGGTCGAATCGGCTGCTGACATCGTTAAGCGGTTTGCGACTGGTGCGATGTCGCTTGGCTCGATTTCCACCGAAGCCCATACGACGCTAGCGATCGCGATGAACCGTATCGGCGGCAAGTCCAACACCGGCGAAGGCGGCGAAGATCGTCGTCGCTTTGCGCCGATCAAGTTAAATGAAACCTTGCAATCGCGGGTCGGCAAGGGGCGGATTGAAGTCGATGCAGCGCTCATTGAAGGCGACTCGCTCAAATCGAAGATCAAACAAGTCGCATCGGGTCGATTCGGTGTGACCGCCGAATATCTTGCGAGTGCAGAGCAGATTCAAATCAAGATGGCGCAAGGCGCCAAGCCTGGCGAGGGTGGGCAGTTACCTGGGCGAAAGGTCTCGGAATACATCGCCGAGTTGCGGTTTTCGACGCCGGGTGTCGAACTGATTTCGCCGCCGCCGCACCATGACATCTATTCGATCGAGGATCTCGCGCAACTGATCCACGATCTGAAAAATGCCAACAACCGCGCCTCGATCAGCGTCAAGCTCGTATCGGAAGTCGGTGTTGGAACCGTTGCGGCCGGCGTTGCCAAAGCAAAGGCCGATCACGTCACCATATCGGGCCATGATGGCGGCACTGGCGCATCGCCGTGGTCGTCGATCAAACATGCCGGGACGCCCTGGGAACTAGGCTTGGCTGAAACGCAGCAGACCTTGGTATTAAATGGGCTGCGCGGCCGGATTGCGGTACAGGTTGACGGCCAAATGAAGACCGGTCGCGATGTTGTGATCGGCGCGATGTTGGGTGCCGATGAGTTTGGATTCGCCACCGCGCCACTCGTCGTGCAGGGCTGCATCATGATGCGTAAGTGCCATTTGAATACTTGCCCGGTCGGGGTTGCCACGCAAGATCCGATTCTGCGCAAGAAATTCCAAGGTAAGCCTGAGCATGTCATCAATTTCTTTTTCTTTGTCGCCGAGGAAGCGCGGCAGCTCATGGCCAAGCTCGGTGTGCGCAAGATCGATGATCTGATCGGCCGCACCGAATTGCTCAATATGAAAAGTGGCATTGAGCATTGGAAGGCGCGCGGCCTTGATTTCTCGAGGATCTTTTACCAGCCCAAAGTCGGACCCGAGATCGCGCGCCTGCACAGCGAATCGCAAGATCACGGTCTCGAAAAAGCGATTGACAATCGCCTCATCGAACTCGCGCAGCCGGCGCTGCTGCGCGGTGAAAAAGTGGCGATTGATATGCCGATTCGCAACATCAACCGCACCGCCGGCACGATGCTGTCTGCCGAGGTGGCGCGCCGATACGGACATGAAGGATTGCCTGATGACACGATACATGTTCGATTTGCCGGAACCGCCGGCCAAAGCCTCGGCGCATTCTTATCGCGCGGCATCACGCTCGAATTGATCGGCGACACCAACGACTATTGCGGCAAAGGGCTATCCGGCGGACGAATTACGGTGCAGCCATCGCCCAAGTTCCGCGGCGAACCGACTCAGAACATCATTACCGGCAACGTCGTGCTCTATGGGGCAATAGCAGGCGAAGCGTATTTCCGCGGTGTCGCAGGAGAGCGATTCGCTGTGCGCAACTCAGGCGCGCTGGCCGTCGTAGAGGGCGTCGGTGATCACGGCTGCGAGTACATGACTGGCGGCACGGTCGTCGTGCTCGGTGTAACCGGCCGCAATTTTGCCGCGGGGATGTCCGGTGGCCTCGCCTATGTGTTCGACGAAGATGGCGCATTCGCCAAGCGCTGCAATCTTGCGATGGTGGATTTGGAACCGGTGCTTTCCGAGGCCGAACAGCAAGTGAAAGTCATGCGCGACCTCTGGCATGCCAATACCGCCGATGAGGTGCTGCTCAAGCGCATCATCGAGAATCACGCCAAGTACACGGGTAGCCGCCGCGCGCAGGAAATGCTGCAAAATTGGTCGCAGTTCCGATCGCGCTTCGTCAAGGTATTCCCCAAGGAATATCGTCGGGCGCTCGGTGAACTTCGGCCCAAACCCATGGCGGCATGAGCGGCGAGTTTCTTTCGTAGAGTAGGGTCGTGCGGTGACTCGTCGTCCACCGCAGCCCTCCATTCAAAACAATGATCAGGCATCGGCATGGGAAAAGTCACAGGGTTTCTTGAGTATCAGCGCCTGCAGGAGGCGAGCGAGCCACGCGATTCACGTGTCAAGCACTATCGCGAATTCGTGCTTCACCTCTCGGATCAGGAAGCTTCGATACAAGGCGCGCGATGCATGGATTGCGGCATTCCATTTTGCATGAGTGGATGCCCGGTCAATAACATCATTCCCGACTGGAACGATCTCGTCTTCAAGCAAGACTGGAAACGTGCGCTCGATACGCTACATTCAACCAACAACTTTCCCGAATTCACCGGCCGCGTTTGCCCAGCGCCGTGTGAGGAAGCGTGCACCCTCAATATCAACAACGATCCGGTCGGCATCAAGTCGATCGAGCACGCGATTGTTGACAAGGGGTTTGAGGAGGGATGGATTGTTCCTCAGCCGGCAAAGGTCAAGACCGGCAAGCGCGTTGCCGTGGTTGGCTCCGGACCCGCTGGCCTTGCCTGTGCCCAACAACTTGCGCGCGCCGGGCATGCCGTTGTGTTGTTCGAGAAGAGCGACCGCATCGGTGGGCTCTTGCGCTACGGGATTCCCGATTTCAAGATGGAGAAATCGCATATCGACCGGCGCATGGACCAAATGCGCGCAGAAGGCGTTGAGTTTCGTCCCAATCACTGTATTGGCAAAGCATCGGGAAGCCCGCAGAACGGTGTCACCTATTTGTCCGCCAAGCAGTTAATCGATGAATACGATGCGGTCGTATTAAGTGGCGGCGCGGAGCAACCGCGCGACCTGCCGGTTCCCGGTCGGGAGCTCGATGGGGTTCATTTCGCAATGGAGTTTTTGCCGTTGCAAAACAAGCGGGTCGCCGGTGATGAGGGTGTTCCGGAACTCTGGGCTACCGGCAAGCATGTGGTTGTAATCGGCGGCGGTGATACGGGTTCTGACTGCGTCGGTACTTCCAATAGGCATGGGGCCGCCTCCGTCACGCAATTTGAATTGCTGCCGCAACCGCCGGTGAAAGAGAACAAGACATTGACCTGGCCAAATTGGCCGGCCAAGTTACGCACATCCTCGTCCCACGAGGAAGGGTGTGAACGGGACTGGTCGATTGGAACCAAAGCGCTGAAGGGCGAAAACGGCAAAGTGAAGAGCTTGGTTTCCGTTCGTCTTGATTGGACCAAGGATCCGGCGATCGGCCAATTCAAAATGACCGAGATACCCGGCACCGAACGCGAATTTCCGGCCGATCTGGTGCTGCTCGCAATGGGATTCGTCGGGTCCATTGCAGAGGGGCTATTGCAGGAGTTGGGCGTTGATCGCGATTCGCGTGGGAACGTGAAGGCGACCACCGATGGGCCGGGTAGTTACCAGACGTCGCAACCGAAGGTCTTTGCTGCAGGTGATATGCGTCGCGGGCAGTCGCTGGTCGTATGGGCAATTCGCGAAGGTCGCCAATCGGCCAGGGCGGTTGACGAATTTCTGATGGGTAGCTCGAACCTGCCACGCTAAGCTGAATGCGGCGCGGCAATTCACGCGCGTCGCATTGAATCAACTTGGAAGCCAGCGCACCGGCGCCACGCGCCGCAATCCTCTTACCGCAGGTTGTAGCCCCGCCCGCCAAAGCCATCGGCCATGGTTCCGTACCTGGCGTAAAGAGCGCGACGATCGTTGCAATCGACAAAACGCTCTTCGATACATTGGGCGCGCCATTCGGCCAGTTGCTCCGCTTCGGTAATTCTAGGGGTACGGTCGGGGACACTGGGCGCCGTCAGTCGCTGCTCTACGCTACGCGACACGGTTGCAGGCGGCGCGACAAACTTGGCCGAAGGAATTACCGTCAATTTGGAGAGCCCTGGGGGCATCTTATTGGCCGTCTGGCCTTCCGGCACGGAGTCGGAATAATGGGTGACCCCATTTGCATCGACCCATTTGAACACATCGGCCGCGCTCGCCGGCGCCACTAACATCGCGGTGCAAACCGCAATCGCAGCGATCGGCGCAAATTCTCTCAAGGTAACCATTGCAATATCCTCCGTTTATGAATCCTCTATCTCGGGACGCATTTTTTTAAATCATGCGTTGACGGATGAAGGTTACCGCGATCTCCGCGACGATTACAACCACGAGGATAGCAATTAGAATTGTCGCAACACGATGCCACTGAAACAAATTGAGAGCTGTATCAAGCGCCATCCCAACCCCGCCGGCACCGACGAGGCCAAGTACGGCGGACTCCCTGACGTTAATGTCCCAGCGGAACAAGACGATCGCCCAGAATGCCGGTTTTACCTGTGGCCAGAAGCCTTTAAGTGCGATCGATAGCCACGGCGCGCCGCTTGCTTCGAGCGCTTCAATCGTTCCGGGATGGGCTTCCTCAAGCGCCTCAGAAAGCAATTTTCCGGTGAAGCCGATCGAGTGAAATGCGATGGCAAGCGTTCCGGCCAGTGCGCCAGGACCAAACACCGCGACAAAAAATAACGCCCATATCAAAGTGTTGACCGATCGCGATGACACGAGTATCAACTTGCCGAAATAATTGAGCCACACATTGCGCGTTACGTTGCGGGCCGACAAGAACGCGATCGGAATCGCCATCAATACGGCGAGCACGGTGCCGATGGTCGCGATGTGAATGGAATCGAGCAGCGCCTCATGCACGCCCGCTGGATAGAAACCCCAGGCGATCGGCCACATGCGTTGCAACATGTCGGCGATCTGCTCCGGCGCGTCAATGATGAACTCCGGAATGACTTCGACGGTTTGCAACGAGAGAACGATGGCCAGCACCACGCAGAAATAGACGATGAAGCGTCCGAGCCGCTCTGCGCGCGAAAAGCGCTGCCATTCGCGGTCTATGGCCGCACGTCCCGGCGTAGGCCTCATACCTTGAACACGCGTTTGATGCGTATCGTCAGCACCTCGCCAATCATGATGAGGGCGATGATGGTGAGAACGATGGTGCAGACGAAGTCATAGTCAAAACGTTGAAACGCGGCAAAGAGCGTTCCTCCAATGCCTCCTGCGCCAACGATGCCCACCATGGTGGAGTTGCGCAGATTCGCATCGGTCTCATAGGCGATGAATCCAACGAAGCGCGCAAAGACCTGCGGCACGACCGCAAACGTCACGATCGACATGAACGGTGCACCGGTCGCGCGGATCGATTCAACCTGCTTCAGCGAAATCTCTTCGATCGCCTCGGTGAACAGCTTGCCGAGGAAGCCGACGGATGCCACGGTGAGCGCAAGGATGCCCGCGAGAGCACCGAACCCGACGGCTTTGACGAAAATGATGGCGACGATCATCGGGTGAAAGGAACGGCACACGACCATTACCACACGCGCCGGCCACGATACCCACGCAGGCATGAGATTGCGTGCGGCGAGCAACGATATCGGTAGCGACACGATCAACCCAAGCACCGATGCGAGCACCGCAATTTGCAGGCTCTCGACCATGCCGCGAACAAGAAGTTCGGTCTTCGACAGATCAGGTGGAAAAAGGCGAGAGACAAACTTGGCGCCGTGCTCGAGGCCGGAGGCGAAGCGCTGTAACGACAAATCAAGATGCGAAGCGGCGTAGAGAAAATACGCTATGAATAGAATCCAGCCAAGACGCGTCCAGGTGTTCGCCGGAAAGGCGTTGCGCGCGGCAGATGCGCTTGCATTCATCCGAGCCAGTCCTCGCCGCCGTAGATCGACTTCAGCATTGCGTCATCCAAATTTCCAGGTGGGCCATCAAACACGATTTGTCCACCAGTCATGCCGACCACGCGATCGGCGAATCGGCGGGCCAGCTCGACGTTATGGATGTTGACGATGACCGGAAACGCGTGCGACGCCGAGAGTGAACGCAACAAGCTCATAATTTCGACCGATGTTTTCGGATCGAGCGACGAGGTGGGTTCGTCGGCGAGCAGAAGGCGCGGTTGCTGCATGACGGCGCGCGCGATACCGACGCGTTGGCGCTGACCACCGGACAGGCTGTCGGCGCGGGCGTGGGCGAAGGCGGCGAGCCCCACGATGTCGAGTAACTCAAAGGCGCGCTCAACGTCGGCCTTGGGAAATTTGCGCAGCCACGCCCGCCAGGGCGAAACGTAGCCTAAGCGCCCGCACAGGACGTTTTCAATCACCGTGAGGCGTTCCACCAGGTTGTACTCCTGGAAGACCATCCCGATGGTACGACGCGCATTCCGCAGCTCACGTTTGCGCAACTGCGCGAGATCGACACTGCCGAATGTGATTGTGCCGGCCGTCGGTTCGACGAGCCGATTGATGCACCGGATCAGGGTGGATTTGCCGGTGCCCGATGGCCCGATAATCGCGGTGATCCCTTGTTGTGCGAAATCGAGATCGATCCCGCGCAGCACCGGTTTACCCGGGACGTATTCCTTTTTGAGTCCGCGAATCGCTAGGGCGGCGGGAGCGTTCATGCGGGCCGCCTCATGCGGATTCATGCTCCGCTATTTCTTTGCCGCTTTCTTGGCTGCGGCGTCGACTTCTTTTTTGGCGAGATCCTCGAACGCAGTGCGATTGAATTTCTCGCCACTCGATTCGGCGACTTTGCGAACGATCTCCCAATCTTTCTTGTAGGTGATGGGGAAAAATCGATCCGCGCCGTCGAACGCTTTTTTCATCTCGGCGGTAAATCGATAGTCGTAGAAGCACTTCAGCATGCGGTCGCGCAACGTCGGTTCGAGGTCATGTGCATACGCAAAGGACGATGTCGGGAACATTTCGCTTCGGTAGATCACGCGGAAATCATCGCCCTTGATCTCGCCGCGTGCGGCCATGCGTTTGAACACATCCGATGCAACCGGGGCGGCGTCATAGTCGCCGGTGCCGACACCCTTGATCGACTGATCGTGTTTGCCCGAGTACGAGACCTTGTAGCCCTGATCGGGCACTAAGCCAAGCGGCGGGAAGAGCGTTCGTGGTGCCAGATTCCCGGAGTTCGAAGAGGGCGAGGTGTGTGCGACTTTCTTGCCCTTGAGGTCAGCCAGCTGATGAAACGCACTGTCCTTCTTCACAATCATGATGAGGTTGTAACCCTGCAGTTCCTTTTCGTCCCCTTTGACGGCGAACGGAACGGCACCGGCGATGTTCACCGCGAAATTGGTGGGCCCGGTGGAAAAGCCGCCGACGTGTAATCGCCCCGAGCGCATTGCTTCGATTTCCGCCGCGTTGGATTGCACCTGATAAAACACCACGCGTTTGGCCGTGCACTTGGCAAGGTACTCGGTGAATGGGCGGAATACCGTCTCATAGACAGCCGGGTCTTCGACCGGCGTATAGGTGAACACGAGGGTAGACGGGTTCTTGAGTTTCTTAGGATCCTTGGGCGTATCAGCGACGAGATCGCCGTTTTCATCGCAATACAAGCTGTCTAGGTCGCCGCGACTCTTGCATTGATCTTGCGTGTAAGCGGTTATCGGTGTGATAAGCGCGATGCAGACGAAGAACCATA
>CAMDRJ010000127.1 GCA_945906755.1 Klebsiella pneumoniae
GACAAGCGGTTGGACCAATTGAAGCTGCAGTACTAGAGGGCCACCGCCGGGTGGCCCAAAAACCGTGCGGCCGCGTTAGCGACCGCTTCTAGCCGCTTCGAGCGGCTCACAAACTAAAGCCCCCGGCTCTGCCGGGGGATATTTACTCCTGTGGCATGGCTGGGCCGATCATGCGTTGATGGCCGAGCGCACGATCGAATATTACGAAGACGTGGTCGATCGGCTCGGCAGTCGCAAACGCGCTGATCGGTTCATGCGACTATTCCTCGCACCCGGTATGCACCATTGTTCGAGTGGTCCGGGACCCAACGTGTTTGACGCGCTTACGGCGCTCGAAAACTGGGTCGAGAAGGGTCAGGGGCCAGCGAGCATGCTGGCAACGAAATACGTGAACAACAGCGTTGCTCTGGGCGTCGAGCGCACCCGCCCGCTATGTCCGTATCCGCAGCGAGCGCGCTACATTGGCACAGGCAGCATCAATGATGCGGCCAACTTCGAATGCCGCGGCGCGCGTCGCGATGACGATGATCGCGACGATCACGGCCACCACGACGACGACCACGACCACGACCACGACCACGACGACTGATGCTTCGCAGCGTCGCGCGCTAGCGCGCGACGCTGCGTACCAACGCTGCGCCGCGCTCGGCGATCATCACGGTTGGCGAGTTGGTGTTGCCCGAAGTGATGGTGGGCATCACTGAAGCGTCGATCACACGCAATCGCTCAACCCCGCGCACCCGCAGATCAGGTGTGAGCACGGCATCTCGATCATCATCACGGCCCATCTTGCAAGTACCCACCGGATGAAAAATGGTCGTGCCGACATTCCCCGCGGCCTTCGCCAGATCAGCGTCGGTTTGAAATTGCGGACCGGGTAGAAATTCTTCTGGCGCATAGCGCTGCATCGTCTTGGTGCTCATGACGATGCGTCGAGTGAGGCGTAGCGAATCGATCGCGACCTTGCGATCTTCGTCGGTCGACAGATAGTTGAGCTGGATGGACGGATGCGCGCCCGGATCAGCTGATTTGATTCGCACCGCGCCACGCGAGGTCGGCTGCAGGTTGCATACGCTAGCTGTGAACGCTGGGAACGTATGGAGTGGGTCGCCGAACTTGTCGAGCGATAACGGCTGCACATGATATTCGACATTCGCCGATCGCCGCGACGGATCGGATTTCGCAAACGCGCCGAGTTGCGAGGGCGCCATGGTGAGCGGGCCGGTGCGAAGTAGCGCATATTCGAGCGCCATCTTTGCTTTGCCCCACCATGAATTGGCCATGGTGTTGAGCGTGATCGCGTTCTTCACCTTAAAGGCCATGCGCAGCTGCAGATGGTCCTGCAGGTTAGCGCCGACGCCTTGCGCATCATGAACTACCGGAATGCCGTGCTCTTGCAGCAGCTTGCCCGGGCCGATGCCGGATAGCTGAAGAATTTGCGGTGAGCCGATCGAGCCGGCCGTGAGGATCGTCTCGCGTTTTGCTTCAACGAAACGCGCTTCGCCCGCCTGGATGAACTCAATGCCACGCGCGATGCGCCCATCCATGCGTATGCGCTTGACGAGCGCGTTGGTGATGATCGTGAGATTGGCGCGATGTTTAATCGGGCGCAGGAACGCCTTGGTCGCATTCCATCGCACGCCGCGTTTTTGATTTACTTCGAAGCGGCTGGTTCCTTCGTTGTCGCCGTGATTGAAGTCGGCGATCTTCGGGATACCGACTTCTGCCGCGGCGTCGCTGAAGGCATCGAGAATCTCCCACGAAAGCCGCTGCTGCTCGACGCGCCACTCGCCGCCCGATCCATGCATGGCATTCGTGCCCCGCCAATGATCTTCCGTCTTCTTGAAAATCGGCAGTACGTTATCCCATGACCAGGAGGCATCGCCGGTCAGGGCGGCCCACTGATCGTAGTCATGCGATTGGCCGCGCAGATAGAGCATCGCGTTGATCGACGAGCAGCCGCCCAACACCCGCCCGCGCGCATAAAGAATGCTGCGGCCATTGAGGCCCGGGTCAGGATCGGTCTTGTAGCACCAGTCGGTGCGCGGATTGCCGATGCAGTAAAGGTAACCAACCGGAATATGAATCCAGATCCAATCGTCCTTGCCGCCTGCTTCCAACAGACAGACCGAGACATTCGGATCAGCGGAAAGTCGGTTGGCGAGCACGCAGCCTGCGGTGCCGCCGCCTGCGATGACGTAATCAAAAGATCCTGCGGAGCGTGCCGTGCTCGATTGCGAACTCATTGATCGATGTTTGATAAGGGGAGGGCGCTATTGTTTCACCTCTTATGCCGGTGCGCCCGCGTTACGCTACGCTTGACGCACTTTCCCTTCCCCCTTCCCCTTCGCCGGCAACACAAATGGCCCGCCCCCTCGCCCCCGCCGTCAGGCCGCAATCGATCGCTCCACTTGGCGATGCGGCCGTGATCGTTGATTTTTCCGATACCGTCGATGTCGCGGTGAATGCGGGTATTCAGCGGCTTGCACGCGCGGTACGGCGTAAGAAGGTGGCGTGGCTAGTTGATGTGGTTCCTGGCATTGGCTCATTGGCCCTTCATTTTGATGCAGCATTGCTGGGTGAGGTGGACGCCGCTCGCGCAACCGAAGCGCTGATCAGTGAATGTCTGGCGCGCGGTTTGAATCCGATCGACGATCCGGTGCGGCGAATCGAGGTACCGATCTGCTATGACGAGGCATTCGGTCTTGACCTTCGCGAGTTATCCGAACTGCTCAAGATGCCGATTCCGGAGATCGGGCTCAGGCACGCCGCCTGCAATTTTTCCGTCCTCATGATGGGGTTTGCACCTGGCCATCCTTATCTTGGCGGCTTGGACCAAAAGCTTGCCGTGCCACGTCGCGCCACGCCACGTGCGATCGTGCCGGGTGGTTCGGTCGGCCTCGCCAATGGCCAATGCGTCATCTATCCGTACAGCCTGCCAGGCGGTTGGAACATCATCGGTCGCACGCCTCTCAAGCTCTTCGATTCCACGGGAGGCGAGCCAAGCATCATGGAACCGGGCGATGCAGTGCGATTCATTGCCATCGATCGCGCGGAGTTCGATCGCATCGTGATTGCCGAGGGCACGTCGTGATGTACGTTTGCAGCAAGCGGCGGACCGTGCCGTGACAATCATCGTCATCAAACCGGGCTTGCTCTCGACCGTGCAGGACCTCGGTCGCTTCGGC
The DNA here is from genome assembly GCA_945906755.1 of Klebsiella pneumoniae. Classification (GTDB taxonomy): domain Bacteria; phylum Pseudomonadota; class Gammaproteobacteria; order Burkholderiales; family SG8-39; genus SHXR01. The sequence goes on from CAMDRJ010000127.1 coordinate 3,189, forward strand.
TGGCAGCATCTTGGCATCGTGCCATCGGGTGCGATGGACACCGACGCCCATCGCCTCGCAAATCTGTTGGTGGGCAATAGCGGCGCGGAAGCCACCATCGAGATCACGCTACGTGGGCCCGAACTTGAGTTTGAACACCCGACGCTGGTGGCCATGTGCGGCGCAACGTTTGACGCGAAGTGCGTCGATGCCAAGGGCAAGATCTTTCCGATGCCGTTGAACCGGCCGGTGCTCATGCCAAAGACCGCACGTCTTCGCATCGGCGATGTTCGGCACGGCGCGCGGGCCTATATCGCGGTCGCGGGCGGCATTCCCTTGCCACTGGTTCTCGGCAGCCGTTCGACTTATCTGCCGGCACGCTTTGGTGGCTATCAAGGACGCGCGCTGCGAACCGGTGATCGCCTGCCGCTCGATCGCGCATCGATCCCGCTGAGTACGACGCGATTTTCCTCTCTCAAGCGACGCGCAGGTGCGCCGATTGATCCGCGCGCGATCGAAAGCGTGGCATGGTCGGTGCCGATCGATTCGCTGCCGTATGCCGAGGAAGCGCCGATGCGATTTATCGAAGGGCGTCACTGGCGCTTGTTTTCGGCTGCGGCCCATGCGGCGATTGAAAGCGAGCCGATGCGGATTACGCCTGATTCCAATCGGATCGGCTATCGGCTGAACGGCCCGCGACTGGAACGTCGCAAAGATACCGACGTCCTTTCGGAGCCGACCTGTCTTGGCACGATCCAAGTCCCAAGCGATGGTGTGCCGATCGTGCTGATGGCCGATCATCACACCACCGGTGGCTACGCAAAAATCGGCGAGGTGGTGAGCGCTGATATTGCGCACCTGGCGCAGCGCTCGCCCGGTATGGAGGTGCGCTTTCAGCGTTGTTCGCTCGCCGATGCGCAAGCCGCGAGAAAAGCACGGCAAGCGCGCTTGGCGGCACTGGTACAAACGATCGCCTGTGAGTTCCTCAAATGAAAACGATCGATCTTAATTGCGACATGGGCGAGAGCTTCGGCGCCTGGAAAATGGGCGACGATGCGTCGATCATGCCGCTCATCACATCGGCCAATATCGCCTGCGGCTTTCATGGCGGCGATCCTTCCACGATTCGCATGACGGTGCGTCGCGCAGTCGATGCGGGTGTGGCGATTGGGGCGCATCCCTCATTGCCCGATCTGATGGGATTCGGCCGGCGCAACATGAAGATCACGCCCGCCGAAATGTATGACTACATCCTCTATCAAGCGGGTGCGGTAGAAGCATTCGCGCGCGCAGCAGGCGTTCGCTTGCATCATGTGAAAGCGCATGGTCAACTCTACAACATGGCGGCGGTCGATCAGGAGTTGGCCCTTGCGATGGCGCGCGCGGTGAAAGATCTTGGCGATGGCATACAGCTCTACGCGCTATCAGGAAGTTGCATGATCGCTGCCGCGCAAACAATTGGTACGCCCGTAGTCGGTGAAGTGTTTGCGGATCGCAGCTACCAGGACGATGGGACGCTCACGCCCCGCAGCCAACCCGGCGCGATGATCGAAACCGAAGCACGCGCGGTGCAACAAGCGCTTGGCATGATCGAACGGGGCATTGTCACAAGTCTCGCCGGAAAGACTGTCACGGTGGCTCCTGGTACGCTCTGCCTGCATGGCGATCAGCCCGGAGCGGTAGCGTTCGCGACGGCGCTGCGCGCGGCCTTCGTCGAGCGGGCCATCACGCTCAAAGCGCCCTGACTTCCGCGCTCCTCTACAAGTTTTCTTTCCAGACCGTTCCAATGCCTCTCGTTCAGCTTTCCAGTGTTTCGCTCGCCTTTGGTCATCGTCCGTTGCTTGATCACGCCGATCTAGTCATTGAGCCCGGTGAGCGTATCGGCCTGATCGGTCGTAACGGCACCGGCAAGTCGAGCCTCATCAAGCTGATCGAAGGCACCATCGTGCCCGATGAAGGCACGTTGTGGCGAGCGCCTGGCCTGAAGGTGGCGAGCGTGCCGCAGGAGCCCGAGTTCGAGGCGGGCGTCACTGTGTTCGAGGCGGTGGCGGCGGGCCTAGGTGAAGTGAGAAAGCTGTTGGTCGATTACCACGCGGTCGCGCATGCGATGGCCGATGGCGACAATAATCCTGCACTCCTGGATGAAATGATGCACCTGCAGGAGGCGCTCGAAGCGAAGGGCGGGTGGCAAGTGCATCACCGTATCGAGGGCGTGTTGTCGCGCCTTGGGTTGGATGCCGATCGAAAGGTCGAAGCGCTTTCAGGTGGGCTGAAAAAGCGCGTGGCGCTTGGGCGTGCGCTGGTGCTGGAGCCTGATCTCATCTTGCTTGATGAGCCGACCAATCACCTCGATCTCGCCGCCATTGAATGGCTGGAAGAAACGGTCGTTGCATTCGGCGGCAGCGTGTTGCTGGTCACCCATGACCGGCGCTTTCTCGATAACGTGGTCACCCGCATCATCGAACTCGATCGCGGGGCGTTATCGAGTTACCCGGGCAACTTCACGCAATTCCAGGTGCACAAACAGGAAGAGCTGGAATCCGAAGCGATCCACAATCGCAAGTTCGACAAGGTCCTCGCGCAAGAAGAGATCTGGATTCGCAAGGGCGTGGAAGCGCGCCGCACCCGCAATGAAGGGCGCGTACTGAGACTTGAGGCATTGCGGCGCGAGCGCGCGGCACGGCGTGATCGAATGGGCAGCGTGGGCCTAGGCCTAAGTGAAGGCGATCGATCCGGCAAATTGGTTGCGGAGCTGGAAAACGTCGACAAGCGCTTCGGCAATCGCACGGTCATCAAGAATTTCACAACGCGGATTTTGCGTGGCGACAAGGTGGGCCTGATCGGCCCCAATGGCAGCGGTAAATCGACGCTGCTCAAGCTCATCATCGGTGAACTCGAACCCGATAAGGGCGCGGTGCGTCGCGGCACCAAGATTGCGGTTGCCTACTTCGATCAACTACGCGAACAATTGGATGAATCGGCCACGCTTGGCAATACCATCAGCCAATCGAGCGACTTCGTCGAAGTGGGTGGCGTGCGCAAACACATCATCAGTTATCTGGGCGATTTCCTGTTTCCGCCCGAGCGCGTCAACGCGCCGGTCTCGACGCTCTCCGGTGGCGAGCGCAATCGTTTGCTTCTTGCGCGGCTCTTTAGCCGTCCGGCCAACGTACTGATTCTCGATGAGCCCACCAACGATCTCGATATCGAAACCCTCGAATTGCTCGAACAGCAATTGCAGGACTATTCAGGAACGCTGCTGCTGGTGAGCCATGATCGCGTGTTTCTCGACAACGTCGTCACGCAGACGATCGCGTATGAGGGCGATGGCGTCTGGAAGGAGTACGTCGGTGGCTTCAGCGATTGGCAGCGCATGCGTACCGTCAAGGCGCCGGAAGGACTGACGGCACGCAAGGCGGGCGCGCAAGCGGCGCCGCAAGCCGCGAGCAGCCCACCGCCGCGCGCGAAATCCAAGATGAGCTTCAAGGAAAAGCGCGAACTGGACGAGATGCCCGCGCGCATCGAAAAATTGGAAGCCGAGCAGAAAGCGATCACCGCCAAGCTGGCCGATCCCACGCTCTATCGCGATCAGCCGAACGACGTCAAGGCGCTACAGATCCGGTTTGCGGCGATTGAAGAAGCGCTCATGCAGGCGTTGACGCGATGGGAAGAGCTGACGGCGAAGGGGGATTGAAGTCTCTTTCGATCGTCGTCGTAGACAGGTAGGGCGGAATAGCAGTGCGCATTCCGCCGCAACGAATGCAATGAGACGCCACGGCCAAATCGTCGGTGGAGTGCGCTGGGCTGTTCCACCCTACGGTCTGCCGCCTCGTCGCCTCATGTCAGTACAAACGGCACCTGCGACGGCCCCGGCGACAGGAAGTGTTCCTTCGTCGTATGCCGCCACATTCGGTGATTGAACACGCCAATCCGCTCACTTCGCACGATCAATGCAACGGTCCGCGCATCGCCCGCTGTTTCCGCATGCGGCATGTGGGGTGGCACGACATCCACGAAGCCAGGCTTGACGATGTACGCCCCGGTCTCCCGCAATTTGCCGACCGCACCCACCGGGCCTTCTTCTTCCAGCTGGTAACGTATCACCCGCTCGGAGCCTGACAGCACGCTATAGGTCGTCCATGTATGGGCGTGATCGTGGACCGGCGTAACGGCGCCTGGCCATTTCACGAGCGCGTTGATCACGAAGCGATGCGCCGGATCTTCATAGAAAAGGAGATTCGTGTGTTTGCCCTCGGGTGTACGGGTGTCCGGCCAATCGATGGCGCGCAGTTGCAGATCGCGGTCATCCAGCATGATCGGCAGGCGCTCACCGAGCTTGGCCCAGCGGTCGGCGTCGGTCAACGCTTCCGACCATAGCGGCTGAATCGCTTCGATGAAGCGGTGCAGGGCCGGGTGGGTCGGGAGGATTGAGATGTTCACCATCGCGGGTCTCCAAGAGATAACCGATCATCGGTCAAAGTGTAGCCGTTCGGTATCGTGGTGTGTGCGCAAAGAGGGGGCTTGATTTGTCCTCGGTATCGCGATTCAGTCCTGGTGTGCAGAATCGGCATTCCGGTGACGGGACGGAAGTGATAGATTCTCGCCTCGACCGTCAAAAACAGCCGGAGACGCCCCAATGAACGCACCCTTGCAGGCGACCGTGAGAGCCGTGGCCGCCACGCGTGTGGCACCCGCGAAGCTTGCCCATCTCGTGTATCGCACCAATCAGCAGAAAGCCATGCTCGACTGGTACTGCACCGTGTTGGTTGCCAAACCATCGCATCAGTCGGACAAGATCGCTTTCATTTCGTATGACGACGAGCATCATCGCGTTGCGTTCGTCGCCTCGGCGCCTTATCAGGAGAAGCTGCTCGGCCATACGGTTGGCTTCTATCATGTGGCCTTCACTTATCTAAGCCTCGGCGAATTGCTCGGCACCTATGTGCGTCTGAAGGACGAAGGTATCACGCCGTGGCGCGCGATCAATCACGGGCCCACGGTGTCGTTCTATTACAAAGATCCGGATCAGAATGATGTCGAGCTGCAAGTCGACAGCTTCCCGGATGCCGACCTCACCAACGAATGGATGATGAGCGAAGAGTTCACGCGGAACCCAATTGGCATTGAATTCGATCCCGCCGAGATGATCCGCCGCTATGAATCGGGCGAGCGGGTAACCGAGTTGTTGCGCCGCCCGGATCGCGCACCCGCGAAGAACTAGGAGTTGTTCGGTTGATTTCCTCCCGGCCCGAGCTTGGGGCGCGACTCGATCATCTTTGCCTGCAATCGCCTGATCCCGAGCGCTTGGCGCGCTTTTTTGAACACGGGTTCAGCATGCGCGTGACTCAGCTGGGGGATCGCTGGCAATGCCAAGCCCCGGCGCGGCAGGTGCTGATCGAAACGGGGGGCGCTAACAAAACGGCGTTCTTCGCATACTCGTTTGCATCGAGCGCGACGCTCAGCGCATTCAAGGCATCGCTTGCAAAGCGCGGGGTCACCACGATCGCCAATCCCTCGCCACTGTTTGACGCTACTGCGTTTGCGGTGACCGATCCGGATGGCAATGTGGTCGTGTTCGGGACGGCACGCGGTGCAAGCGCGCATGAAGACCTTTCCGCGCGGCTGCAACACGTCGTGTTTCGCAGTCCGAATATCGGCGCGATGGTCAAGTTCTATAGCGAGTCACTTGGGTTCACCGTGTCTGATCGCGTGAAAGACGAGGGCGGCGTGCTGCGCGCCTGCTTCATGCGCACGGATCTCGAACATCATGCGCTCGCGGTGTTTCGCGCACCGGAGGCAAGGCTCGATCATCACTCCTACGAAACCGGTAATTGGAACGACATCCGCCGTTGGGCCGATCACCTGGCCACGCGCCGCATTCCGATCTTCTGGGGTGTCGGGCGCCATGGTCCGGGCGATGATCTGTTTTTCATGGTGAAAGATCCGGACGATAACCTCGTCGAAATTTCCGCCGAGATCGAGCAATGCGCGATCGATCGCGCGGAAGGCCTATGGCCCCATGAGCAGCGCACGCTGAACGTGTGGGGTCAGGCGATCATGCGCAGTTAAGCGCGAAATAGGTTCTTATCCGATGTCAAAGCCATTGCATGCGTCCACCGCCGCATCCTTGTTGAAGGCCGCGCGCGATGCGCGTTCGCTCTTCGATCGGATGGGGCCGATCAACGAGGAGAAGGGCGAGCTGTCGAAGGAGGTCGTCGATACGCTTCATCAAGCCGGCCTCTTTGGCATGTTCGTGCCGAAGGTGCTGGGTGGCGCGGAGATCAAACCGGTCGATGCCCTCGACATCCTCGAAGAAGTCGCCTATGCCGATGGATCGACCGGCTGGGTGCTGATGGCGTCTATCCTCTCGATCGGCACGGCCGGGTCTTACCTTGACGAGGCCGATGTACGGCGAATTTTTTCACTCGATCGCATGCCGATGATCGCCGGGCATGGCGCACCGATGGGCAAGGCCCGTCGCGTACCGGGCGGATTCATCATCTCGGGCAACTGGAGTTATGGGTCAGGAGTGAAGCATGCTGATTTCCTTCACTCAGGCGGCATGGTTTGCGACGACCAAGGTACGCCGATCGTCGGCGCAAACGGCCTGCCCGAAACACGCATCTTCGTTATTCCGCGCGAAGCATGTGTGTACGGCGACAACTGGGATGTCATGGGGCTGCGCGCCACCGGCAGTATCGACTACACCTGCAAGGATGTGTTCATACCGGAAGGCGCCACGCATCTCACCGAATGCACGACGCCAAAGCGTGGTGGGCCGCTCTTCGCGCTCGGTATTCGCGGCATGAGTACGATTGGCCATACCGGCTTCACGCTTGGCGTTGGCCGGCGCATGCTCGATGAACTGGCCGCACTCGCCCAGGTGAAGAAGGGGCGGTTTGGTCTGCTTGGCGATGGCGAAAGTTTTCTCGAAAATTTTGGCGCAGCCGAATCGAAATTACGCGCGGCCAAAGCATTCGCTTACGAAACCTGGCGTGATATCGAAGCAACCATTTATCGTGGTGAGCCGCTCAATACCCGCCAAGGCACGCTGATGCGAGCGTCGCTCAACCATGTGACCTGGACAATCGCCGAAGTGTCGCGCTTCGCCTATTACGGGGCGGCCGGTAATTCACTGCGTGCGGGTGCGCTGCAGCGATTTTTCTGCGACATGCATGCGGCCACCCAACACGCTACTTCGTCGGCACCGATCCTGCGCGATTGTGGTCGAGAATTTGCCGGGCTCGCAGAGGGCAAGGTGTGGGGATTTTCAATGTTGATGGACGCCCCGGCGGGCACACGGAGATCATGATGAATCGAGCGTTATCCAAATTGCTAATCGTTGCGCTCGCCGCAGTCGTATTTGGCGGCGTGGTCCAGGCGCAGAGTTATCCGGCGCGACCCATACGATTGATCGTACCGTTTGCACCGGGCGGTTCCAATGATGCGGTGGCCCGCGTCATGGCCGCGAATCTCGGTCCGCGTTTGGGCCAACCGGTCGTGGTCGAAAATCGGCCCGGCGCGGGTTCGCAGATCGGCGTTGAATCGGTCGTCCGCTCACCGGCCGATGGCTATACGCTGCTCTTTGGCGCCACCGATGGATTGGCCATCGTGCCCGCCATGAGGAAACAAGCACCGTACGACCCAGTGCGCAACTTGACGCCCATCGCAGCGGTGGCGCGCGTTCCGCTGGTGTTCGTCGTCCATGCGAAGTTCGCGCCCGGCACGATGGCCGAGATGGTGGCCTTCGCGCGCGCGAAGCCAAACGGTGTGCGATATGGGTCCGCGGGATACGGAAGTCTGTTGCACTTGGGTGTCGAGCAATTGCTCGCCATGACCAAAACGGCAATGGTGCACATCCCGTACAAAGGCGGCGGCCCAATGATGCAGGATGTGGTCGCGGGCCAAGTGGAGATGGTGATTACCGCGGTGGATTTCACCAAACGCTTCACCGAGAGCGGCCAATTGAAGGCGCTCGCGATCGCAGATACAACGCGCCACGCGATGCTGCCGAACGTACCGACCACCGCGGAAGCCGGCATGCCGGAACTGCACATCGTGAGTGGGTTCGGCATTCTCGGGCCGCCCGGATTGCCGAAGGCAATCGTCGATCACGTCGGTAAAGAAGTGGCCGCGGTGCTGGAAGATGCCACGCTAAAGGAGCGCATGCTGAATGTTGGCGCGACCGCTGCGTACCAAAACGCGAGCGACTATGGCCGATACATCGACGCGGAATCGCGCCGCTGGGCGCGCCTCGTCAAGGAAGCGAATATTCCCCCGCAGGACTAAAGCCTATCTCATAGAGGTTCTAATTCAGCCGCGAACAACGACCCTAACCGTCGTGTTCACGGCGCCAACTTCAGTTTCGGCTCCACGCGTGCAATATATTCATAGTCGCGATCATTGTGCAGGAGCACGGCGTCATGCTCCACGGCCATCCGCGCAATGAGGCAGTCGATCGTGCTTCTGATGGTAATGCCCGCCGCCCGGCACCGGCGGTAAAGGCTTGCGGCAGCATCGTAGGTTCGTAATCCGTGAAGCGGGGTCAGGAGCAGCTGCCCACGGAGGTAGCTGGAGATTTTTCTTGCATTGTCAGGCTCACGTACCCGTTGGAGCACCTCAAGATAAATCAGCTCCGTGAGCGCAAAAGCTTCGCCTACATCAAGCCGGTCACGAAAATATTCCACGGCTTTCGTCTTGCGTCCCGCCAGGAAATCAATCCAGACGGAGGTGTCAACGAGCAGCACTATTTGCCTGCGCGGAGTTTCTTGTGATCGTAATTTGAGTCAATGCCGCCGATGCCGAAAAGTTTTCGAACGTCCGGGCGCGAACGATTACGGACAAACTCGCGCAAGGCCGAATCAACAATTTCGCGCTTGGACGTCGCTCCGGCAAGCTTCATCGCGCGGGCCACGAGTTTGTCGTCGAGCACAATGTTGGTGCGCATGCCGGTTCCTATGTGTATGCAGTGTGTAGATGCTACCGGATTATCGGGGATGCAACCTCTAGCCAGAAGGTAAAGCGCGGCACTGGAAGCAACAAGCGCATTCTCATCGGATCGACACCACGCTGTTATCGCGTAACGGGTCATGCGGGCGGCTGGTCGCGCGGATTCCTACCGCAGATGATGCACCGGCGCCAGTTCATACACCGGCGTGTTGAGGCCTTCCATGCGCGCCTTCAGTTGCAGCGCCAAGAAGATCGAATAGAAACGCGCCTGCATGAGATTCCCGCCGTGAAACCAGAGCCCCGGCTGTTGGGTGGGCTTCCACATATTGCGCAGTTCGCCTTCCCACGGACCCGGATCATTCTTCGTCGCTGAGCCCACACCCCAGCATTTGCCAACCCGGTCGGCCACTTCGCGCGAGATCAGCTTTTCCGCCCAACCATTCATCGAACCATAGCCAGTTGCGAAGACAATCAAATCGGCCGGTAACGTGGTGCCATCTGACAGCGTGATCGACTGTTCGCCGATCCGCTCCACATTGACGCGACTTTTTAACTTGATAT
>CAMDRJ010000128.1 GCA_945906755.1 Klebsiella pneumoniae
CTTCGGCGCGTGATTCCCATTGACCGGCTTTGATGCGGCCGATGCAAATCGTGTTCACCAGAATATTGTCGGCGGCATATTCCTTGGAAAGCGCTTTGGTGAGTGCGAGGCCTGCGGCACGTGTGACCGTCGTGGGCATCGTGCTCGCACCCGGCTGCTTGGCGCCGATGTTGGTGATATTGATGATGCGACCGCCGCCGCGTTTTTTCATGTGCGGGATGGTGAGCCGTGCCAGACGAATTGCGCCGAACAGTTTCAAATCGAAATCCATCTGCCACATCGCGTCATCGACCTTCTCGAAATCCCCACGTACCGAGGTTCCGGCATTGTTGACGAGAATGTCCACGCCGCCCCATCGCTTGATGGTCTCGGCGACGATGCGTTCGATGTCGGCGAGCTTCGAGACATCGGCTGACACGCCCATTGCTTCACCGCCAAAGGCCGCGATGCCGCTCAAGCATTGATCGAGACGTTCTGTGCCGCGCGCGCAGAGCACGACGCGTGCGCCTTCTTTTGCCAGCGTGAACGCCGTGGCTTTGCCGATACCCTGTGTGGCGCCGGTGACGATCGCGATTTTTCCCTTCAGTCCGAGTTCCATGTAGCCCCCTGTTTGATGCAGTGTTGAAGATGGTTCCGGCGCATAGTATGAACGGGGCGGGCGAAACAGGTAGAGTGCGGCACCTGTGCGACGGCCCTGTGGGGCAGAAGGAAAATCATGTCAGACCCATCGCAGATTCGGGCAACAAGCAATGATCGGCGCGCGCTCTGTAGCGCATTGGCTGGGGCCGCATTGGCCGCTCTGCTGTCAGGTTCATTGTCGGCGCAGAGTTGGCCGGTCAAACCGGTGCAGATCATTCATGGCTTCAATGCCGGGGCTAATCCCGATTTGATTTCGCGCGCCTTGCAACCGGCGCTCACTGAGCGATTGGGCCAATCGGTGATCGTCGATTCGCGGCCCGGCGCATCCGGGCGGATCGCCACCAGCTTTGTTGCCAAGCAACCGGCCGACGGCTATACGCTCATCATGATCACTGGCGGTGATGGGGTGCTCGCTGCGACGGTGAAGGATCTGCCCTACGACTTGTTGCGGGACTTCGCGTTTGTTTCGCTGACGACGGTGTTTCCGTTTTTGATTGTCGTCCCGATCGATTCCCCCTATAAGACGCTTGGTGAATTGCTCGATGATGCCCGTAAGCGTCCGGGCAAATTGGGTTACGGACATTCCGGCGTGGCCTCGACCTTGCATCTGGTGGGCGAGTTGATCAAGGACACGGCAAGCGTCGATATCGTGCATATCCCGTACAAAGGGACACAGGCGCAGGAACTCGCAGCGGGGCGTCCGGGCCTCGATTTCGCCGTTTCGGTTGCAACGCCAGCGATGCCCTTCATCAAGGCGGGCAAGCTGCGCGTGTTGGCAGTGACTTCGGCGGCGCGTGATCCGGGCTTTCCGGATGTCCCGACGGTGGGCGAAACGCTGACCGGTTATGAGGTGACGTCATGGCTGGGCGTCGCGGCACCGGCCGGTACCAGCCCGGCGATTGTGGATCGGCTGTCGCTCGAAATTCGCACGGTCCTCGCACGGGACGATGTCAAAGCGCGTCTTGCTACGATGGGCGCGCATGGGACGGGTTCAACCGGTGCGGAATTCCGGGCAAGAGTCGCCGCGGACATCGCCAAGTGGCGGCGGCTCGCCGAGAAGGTCAAGCTGGATTGAGCAACACGCTCAGGTGAGATAAATTCAATCCACCTTGTAATGAAGAGCACCTCCCGGCCGTCGCGATGCACCGCTTGGCTGCGCTTCGATGTGCGGCGTTCGTAATTGGCTGCCCTCTATCAGCGATTCGCGCCGTAGGTCGTAACAGGGACGCAAACTCGTTGACGTGCGAAACTGTTGCAGAGTAGCCTTTGATGTTGCAGTGCAAGATTTCATTCCGTGTCGATCCGATTTCACTTTTGCAACTCATGAAACCTCGTCATAAGCGGATTGCCATCATCGCAGGCGGCGTCGTTGCACTGAGCATCGCCGTCGGTCTCGTCCTCAACGCGTTTCAGTCCAATCTCGTGTTCTTCTTTACGCCCTCGCAAGTGGTGGCCAAGGAAGCGCCGGTCGATCGGACGTTTCGCATCGGCGGCATGGTGGAGATGGGCAGCATCAAGCGCCATACGGATGGGCTGACCGTCTCATTTAGGGTGACCGACACCGCCAAGACGATCGATGTGCTCTACACCGGTGTGTTGCCTGACCTGTTTCGGGAAGGGAAGGGCGTCGTGGCGCAAGGGCGGCTCGGTGCCAATGGCCTCTTCAAGGCAACCGAGGTGCTTGCCAAGCATGATGAAAACTACATGCCGCCTGAGGCTGCCCATGCCATCGAGCAGGCGCGCAAGGCGGGCGCCACGGTAAAGCAACCCTGAACGGCTCCGCGGCTGGCGCCAGAGCGCGGCAGCATTTCTCTCTAGAAAGATTCCATGATTCCTGAAATCGGTCAGTTCGCGTTAATCCTGGCGCTCTTGCTCGCGATTGCGCAAGCTGTGCTCCCGCTGGTTGGCGCGGCACGCGGCAATCTAGTTTGGATGGGTGTGGCGCGCCCGGCCTCGCAGGGGCAATTCTTGTTCGTTGCGCTGGCATTTGGCTGCCTCGCGTATTCGTTCGTGACCAATGATTTCTCGGTGCTGAATGTGGCGAGCAATTCCAATTCACGCTTACCGGTGCCTTACCGATTCGCCGCGACCTGGGGTTCGCATGAAGGCTCGATGTTGCTCTGGGTGCTGATGCTGGCCGGATGGTCGGCCGCGGTTTCGATCGCAAGTCGGCGCCTACCGGAAGACATGGTCGCGCGGGTATTGGGCGTCATGGGAATCATCAGCACCGGGTTCTTGTTGTTCATGCTGCTCACTTCCAATCCGTTCGATCGATTGTTTCCGGCCGCCGCCGACGGTCGCGATCTGAATCCGCTGTTACAAGATCCCGGCATGGTGATTCATCCGCCGATGCTCTACATGGGCTATGTCGGCTTCTCGGTAGCCTATGCGTTCGCGATCGCGGCATTGTTAGGCGGCAAACTCGATTCGACCTGGGCACGCTGGTCACGGCCATGGACCACGCTCGCATGGTGCTTCCTCACGATCGGCATCATGCTCGGCAGCTGGTGGGCCTATTACGAACTAGGCTGGGGCGGATGGTGGTTTTGGGACCCTGTGGAAAATGCCTCGTTCATGCCATGGATCGTCGGCACTGCGCTGATTCACTCGCTCGCCGTCACCGAACGGCGCGGTGCATTCAAGAGCTGGACGGTGTTGCTCGCCATCACCGCGTTTTCGCTTTCGCTGCTTGGCACGTTTCTCGTGCGCTCAGGCGTACTGACCTCGGTGCATGCCTTCGCTACTGATCCAAAGCGTGGCGTCTTCATTCTCATCTTCTTGGCGATCGTGACGGGCGGTTCGTTGTTATTGTTTGCACTGCGCGCACCGAAGGTCGGGCTCGGCGGAAAGTTTGAGATCGTCTCGCGCGAATCCTTGTTGCTTGGCAATAACGTGCTGCTCGCCGCCGCCTGCGGCTCGGTGCTGCTTGGCACGCTCTATCCGTTGTTTCTCGATGCATTGAATCTTGGCAAGATCTCGGTCGGCCCACCGTACTTTGACACCGTGTTTGCGCCATTGATGGCGCCGGCCATTTTTCTGATGGGCGTGGGGCCGCTTGCCCGCTGGAAAGAAGCACGTATTCCTGATCTCGCGATGCGACTCAAATGGGCGGCCATCATTGCGGTGGTCAGCGCCATCCTGGTTCCTGTGATCGCCGGTGAATGGACCCTGATGAAGAGCTTTGGCTATCTCTTGGCGTTCTGGGTGTTTGCGGCCTCGCTCACCTCGATTCGCGAGCGGATCATGGTTGGCACAAAGATGGAGTGGTCACGTCTGCGCCAATTGCCGCGTGGCTATTGGGGAATGATCGCTGCACATGTGGGCATCGGTGTATTCATCGTCGGCGTCACCACCGTGAAGAGCTACGAGGTCGAGCGCGACGTGCGGATGGAGGTGGGCGATACGGTTGAAGTGGGTGGCTATACCTTTAGATTTGAAGGCGCCGACGATGTTGCAGGCCCCAACTACAGCGCGGCACGCGGGTCGGTGATCGTGAGTCGCAATGGCAAGACTATCCGAACGCTGCATCCGGAGAAGCGTTTCTATCCGGTGCAGCAAAGCACGATGACTGAGGCTGCGATTGATTCGGGTCTGTTCGGCGATTTGTATGTGTCGCTTGGCGAACCGGTGGGTGCGGGCGCCTGGAGCGTGCGGGTCTACTCGAAGCCCTTCATCACTTGGATCTGGGGTGGATGCGTGCTGATGGCGCTCGGCGGTTTCCTCGCGCTGACCGATCGACGCTACCGTGCGAGCGTCGCGCGACGGGCGGAAATTCCTGCATCGGTGGCGAGCGCATCATGACGAAATTTTTGATACCGCTTGGCGGGTTCATCGCGATCTTCGCGTTTCTGTTCGTCGGACTCGGTCTGAATCCGCGCGAGGTGCCATCACCGTTCATTGGCAAGGCAGCGCCCACCTTTGAATTAGGCAACCTCAACAACCTCGAGAGCCGCTTCGGCAGCCAGGATATGGCAGGCAAAGTGTGGCTACTCAACGTCTGGGCATCATGGTGCGTGGCCTGTCGGGATGAGCATCCGCTCTTGGTCGAACTGGCCAAGAAAGACACCCTGCCGATCGTGGGACTGAATTACAAAGACAAGCAAGACCAAGCGTTGGCTTGGCTCAAGCAATTCGGTAATCCTTATCAAGTGTCGGTCATGGATGCCGATGGCCGCATCGGTATCGACTACGGCGTCTATGGCGTCCCTGAGACATTTCTGATCGATAAGAAAGGCATCATCCGCTTCAAGCACATCGGCCCGATTACGAAGAAAACATGGGACGAAAAAATGCTGCCCCTGGTTCGTGAGTTGCAAAAATCATGACGCGAATCCTGATTGCTGCGCTCTTGTCGTTGGCAATTGTGCCGGGGATTGCCGGCGCGAATGAATTCAATAATTTGGATGCCGCAGGCAAAGCGCGCGCCGTGGCCCTCGCAGCGGAGCTGCGTTGTCTTGTCTGTCAGAACCAGACGATTGCCGATTCCAATGCTGAACTGGCGGTGGATCTGCGCCGTCAGATCACCGTGCAGATCGTCGCCGGAAAAGCGGACAGTGAAATCGTCGATTTCATGGTGACCCGTTATGGCGATTTTGTGCTTTATCGGCCGCCGTTCAAGGCGACAACCGCCTTCTTATGGTTCGGTCCGGCCTTGTTTGTTCTAGGTGGGGTGATCGTGCTCTTGCGGTTTCTTCGCAACAGACGAACGCGCGTGCAAGGCGATGCGCCGCTTACTGACGAGCAACGCAATCAGGCCGCTCGATTACTGGCAGATGGTGCGCGGGAGGATTCGAAATGACCCTATTCGTTGTCGTCATAGCGCTGCTCTTGATCGTCGCGCTTGCTTGGATCATGGTGCCGCTGCTGCGGCCGGTGCGTCGCGCATCACAAGACGCTGCGGGTGCAAATCTTGGCATTCTGCGCGATCAGCTTGCCGAACTCGATGCGGATCTTGCCGCGGGCACGATTTCGCTGGCGCAATACGACGAAACGCGGCAGGAAATTGAGCGGCGCGTGCTCGACGAAACCCTTGCCGGACGCGGTCCGTCGACGGCTGCCGCGGGTGGACGTTGGATGGTTGCGTCCGTGGGCGTGGTGTTCGCGGTGGCGGCAATCCTGCTGTACGTCCAGTTCGGTACGCCCGATGGCCTCGCGCCGCAAGCGCGCTCACATGGCGGCGATTTATCGAACGACGAGATCAACGACCTCATCGCAAAGCTTGCGGCAAAGCTTGATCAAAAACCCGACGAAGAAGGGTTCGTTTTGCTTGGCCGCAGCTACTACGCGCAGCGGCGCTTTGCCGAAGCAGCGCGCGCGTTCGAGCGTGCCGGGCCGGCAGTCTTGCAAGACGCCGATATTCTTGCCGACTATGCCGATGCGCTCGCCGCGAAGAATCGCGATCTTTCCGGCAAGCCGATGGAGTTAGTGCGCCTTGCCATCACGCTTGATCCGAAGCACGACAAATCCTTGGCGCTCGCCGGCACCGATGCGTTTCAACGCAAGGACTACCGTGGTGCGATCAAGTATTGGGAGCGCATCAGCCCTGACTCCCCGTTTGCACAATCGATCGCCGCGAGCATCGAGGAAGCACGCGATCTTGGCGCGATTAAGACCGCCGGAAAGACCAGCCCACCCGCAAAGACACCGGAAAGCGTGCCCGCAAAAGCGCCGGTCGGTGCACGCATTGCAGGGACGGTTCGGTTGGCGCCGGCCCTGGCAGGCAAGGTGAGTGCCGAGGACGTCGTATTCATCTTCGCGCGTCATGCCGAAGGGCCGCGCATGCCGCTTGCGATCGTGAAGAAGCAGGTGAAAGATCTCCCTTATGTCTTCTCGCTCGATGATTCACAGGCGATGGCGCCGGCGATGACGCTCTCTAGCGCGAGCGCGGTCGTGGTGGGTGCCCGTATCTCAAAGAGTGGTGATGCAACGCCGAAGAGCGGCGATCTGCAAGGCTTCTCCGGGACGGTCAAGGTGGGCGCCACCGGTATCGCGGTGGTCATCGATGCTGCGGTGCCTTGAAGTCTTCCGGCTGAAATAACGCGTTACGCCGTGCCGTGCTTGGTATCGAACGCGATCCCCACTTTCTTCAAAAGATCGGTCGGCAGCACACCGCCCGCGCAGACGATGACCGCGTCATTGCGTCCCTTGAATTGACGATCACCTTGTTTGATGGTGACATCCTTCTCGCCGATTTCAACGATAGTGGAATTCAAGAGAACCTTCACTTCACCTGCCGCTTCGGCTTTGGCGAGGCGCTCACGGTTCTTCGGCTTGACTCGGCCGAAGGCTTCGCTGCGATACGAAAGAATCACTTTAGTACCGGGTTCTTCACCGATCGAGATTGCCGCCTCCAACGCGCTATCACCGCCGCCAACGACCACCACCGCTTGATTTCGGTACTGCTCCGGATCGATTAGCCGATAGACGACTTTGGATCGCTCTTCGCCTGGCACACCGAGCTTCCGCGGCGTCCCGCGTCGGCCGATCGCAAGTAACACCGAACGTGCGGTGTACGCGCGCTTGGTCGTCTTGACGACGAAGCCCTCACCGGAACGCTCGATCGATTCCATGCGTTCCTTGAACTGGATCTTGAGGCCGGTTTTCTTGACGATGCCATTCCAGATCTCAAGTAGATCCTCCTTCCTGATTTCGCCGATCTTCAGTTTGCCGACGATGGGCAACTGTACCGGTGAGGTCATGGTGACCTTGTTGCGCGGATACTGATAGACCGAACCGCCGAAGGAGTCCTCCTGTTCGACGATCACATATTTCATTTTCTGTTCCAGCGCGCCAAGGCCTGCCGCGATGCCGGCCGGACCCGCACCGACGATCACGACATCGAGCGGGGCCGAACCACCGCGCTTCTCGCGAATCGCCTTCATGGCTTGGCGCCCCTGTTCGGCCGACTTGCGCACCAGGCCCATCCCGCCCAATTCGCCCGCAATAAAAATTCCGGGGACGTTTGTTTCGAAATTGGGTTTCACCTGCGGGATATCCATGCCGCGCTTCTCAGTTCCAAAGACGAGCTTGATCGCTTGCACCGGGCATGCTGCTTCGCAGGCGCCATGGCCAATGCAGACGGAGGCATTGATGAGCACGGCTTTGCCACGAACGATGCCAAGCGCCTCTTCCGGACACGCCTGGGCACACGCGCCGGAACCAATGCAGCGGTTGGCATCGATGATCGGGTGCAGCGAAGCCGGCTCGGTGAGTCCTGCCTCGATCGATTCGGCAAGCTGGCGTGCATGGCTGACCTGTTTGGTGCGGCGGGAGCGCATGTACCAGAAGAGAAATGCGGCGAAGGCCGCGCCATACAGGAAAACGACCAGATAGGGATTGAGTGTCATCGTTGGTTATTCGGCAAGATGCTTGTCGTGTAGCGAGGGTAATTGGGGATTTTGTGCGCCGACACTATGCAGGCGGCCGACACGCCCAGGTGGGCCGTATCTCGGTGATTTGCCGCCTCTTGTCCATTTCTCGTTGGTGATCCTGTCACGGTGTGACAGCATTCCCGAATAGTGCGGCGAATCTTTGCGCCGGTCGCTCAAGAATTGTGTTTCGCAAGCCGATTGCAAAGGGTGCTATCGAACCATAGCGCGCGCGGGGCGAGCACGCGAATACGAGTGAGCATTCTGACGGAATGCCTGCGCCAACTCCCTGATCCATCCGGCGATGGATGCGTGGCGAGCCACCCGGTCGTTCATCGACCACAACGAGATTATCCATCCCATCGGCACCACCGGTGCGATGTCAATCAGATGAATGAAATGGGCGGAGCGGATTGATGAGTGCTGAACTGACACAGCAGATGAAACTGCCGATTGCGCGACCCGCAAAGTCCGGTGAATCCACGACACCGAAGAAGACCGGCAGCGGATTGGAAATCCTGATTCCTGCGATCGCAGCGATCGTGTTGGTCGCATGGGCTATTTCGCGCTTTGGTGGCTACACCCCGGGATCGGATGTTGGCTACTGGCTGGGTGTCGCCGGCGGTATCGCGATGTTGATCGTGTTCCTTTATCCGTTTCGCAAACGCCTCGCGTCCATGCGCGGTTTGGGATCGATGAAGGTTTGGTTCGCGGTCCATATGGCCTGCGGTGTGCTCGGACCGCTGCTCATTCTCATGCATACCACCTTTCATATCGGATCGGTCAATGCCGGTATTGCTCTGATCTGCATGTTGGTGGTCGCGGTGAGCGGAATCATCGGGCGATTCATCTACACCCGCATTCATCATGGTTTGTACGGGGCGCAGGCGACCTTCGATGAATTGAAGGCAGCGGCCGGCCTCAAATCAGAGGAAGTCCACTCGCAGCTTGCGTTTGCACCAAGCGTTGAGCAGATGATCCACCAATTCGAGACGCAAGTCATGCCGCGTTCACGCGGCGTGGTGGGTGGCGCGTGGATGTTCATGACCCTTGGCCTGCGTGCGCGCTGGATGCATCTCAAATGTGGTCGCGAACTTGCAGTGGTGCTGCGCGCACAGGCGGCAGGAAGAGGATGGGATCGCGAAAAATTCAAACGCCGGCATCGCCGCGCCAAGAAGATCGTGCGGGGCTATCTGGACGCGGCGCAACTGGTTGCGCAATTCTCAGGCTATGAGCGTTTGTTCTCGCTTTGGCATGTCCTGCATGTCCCCTTTGTCTGGTTGATGTTGCGGCAGCTTCTCGCAGTTCTATTACGGCGGTAAGTCGCGGGTGGAAACGGCATTTAATACGCCGACGACTGCCGATCGTTCGAGTTTCTCGAACATTGACCAACGGGCGCTCGTCACCAATGCCGACCTGAACGCGCGTTTTCGCAATGAAAACTCTGATCAGCGATTCGTTTTCCGTGACACGCATACATACAGCTTTCTGGAGGGACGACCAAGTTTTAATCGATTAAACGCCGCCTATTGGGATTACAAGGGCATCAGCAATTCAATGTCCAGCCGGCTTGGCAGGCAGACCGGCTTGTCAGGCGGTGTGCCCGGGCGTTTTGATGGCGGCGCGGCCGGCTTTGCCGTTACCCCAAAATGGAAAATCAACGCGGTGGGTGGTGTGCCGGTCGAGTACTCGCAGTTCGAATCGAAACGTGTGTTCTATGGCCTCAATATGGACTTCGACAATATCGCCCAGTATTGGCATGGCAATCTGTTTGCGATCAATCAAACGGTCGACGGGATTCTCGATCGACGCGCGGTGGGAACCGAGGTGCGGTATCTCCAGGATGGCCGATCAATTTTCTCGATCGTGGACTACGATCTCAGTTACGCCACCTTAAATACCGCGATGGTGCAGGCTACCTGGCAAACAGCTGGTCAATCGACATTCAATATTCTGTATGACCGACGCCGCGCGCCTAGCCTAACCACAACCAATGCCCTTTTTGGAGCGGGCACGACATCGATCAAATCGCTGCTGCAGACGATGACCGAGGAGCAGATTCGCCTGCAGGCGCGTGATGTCACCGCCACCGCCAATCAGGCCTCCATCGGCTTCACGACGCCGGTTACAAAGCGCTGGCAGATCGGCGCCGATGTCCGCCTCACCAATGTGGGCGCGCTGCCTGCGACTATCGTCAACAATCAACCCGTCGCGGCGACGCCGGCGACTGGCAACACCTGGACCTATTCGCTGCAAACAATCGGCACGAATTTGGTGGCAACACGCGACACCCATGTATTGACCGGGACGGTGCTGCGTGCCCCGAGCTATAACGGCTGGCTCGCTGCCTATAACAATCTTAATTTCATTACCGATA
Source organism: Klebsiella pneumoniae (assembly GCA_945906755.1). Lineage (GTDB taxonomy): Bacteria > Pseudomonadota > Gammaproteobacteria > Burkholderiales > SG8-39 > SHXR01. The sequence continues at coordinate 10,384 of CAMDRJ010000128.1, forward strand.
ATTTGACGTTCGAGCCGTCGATCAAGTACTACTCACAGCACGGCATTACCACCAATACGGACGTGCGCCGGACGACACCGGGGCTACGCATCGTCTATCGGGTGCATCGGATGGTCGCATTGGAGGCGGACGGCATTTGGGAGCGCTCGACCGAGAAGACCGCCGCCGGGGAGGAAAGTACAACGACCCGGACCTTCTTCTCGGTGGGCTATCGCGTCGATTTCTAGCGCCGACGCGCACGACGGATAGAACTATTCGCGTGGCTGCGATGGATCGACAATGCCTTGCCGCGCGGCACGCAGGCGCTGTCTGACTGCCGCGATCTCAAGTGCTACAACGATGATCGCGACGCCATACGAGCCCCAGACGTAAAGACCGTAGCCGCCCATCGACAAGAAGTGTCCGATGCTTTGCCAGATCATGAGCGAGCCTCCGCGAGCTTGGTCACCCATTCGGCGCGCCGCTCACGTTCTAGAATGATGGCGCGAACACGCACGAGCGACGCCGCGATGCAGTAGGCCCAGAACGCGAAGGTCATGACCAGCATCCCGGTCAGCATGGTCGCGGCCATGGTTGGACTCTTGGTGAGGCTGACCGAGGCACCCTGGTGAAGCGTGTTCCACCACTGCACTGAAAAATAAATGATCGGTACATTGACCACGCCCACGATGGCAAGGAGGGCTGCGGCGCGATCGGCGCGGCGTGATTCGTCAATGGCGGCATGCAGGCCCATGAAGCCGAGGTAGAGAAACAACAGGATGAGTTCGGAGGTGAGCCGTGCGTCCCACACCCACCAGGTGCCCCAGGTTGGTTTGCCCCACAGCGCACCGGTCCACAGTGCAATGAAGGTCATGAGCGCGCCGGTCGGTGCTAAGGCGAGCGCCATCATCGACGACAATCGCGTGTTGAATGCAAGGCCGATCGCGGCCCAAAACGCCATGACAAGATAGATCAACATCGACATCCAGGCGGCCGGCACATGGATGAAAATAATGCGATACGACTCGCCTTGCTGCGCATCGGTCGGCGCGACGAAAAAGCCGATGTAGAGGCCCACCGCTGTCAATACGGCGGCCGCGGCAAAGAACCATTTCGCCATGGTGCCGGCAAGCGGATAGAAGGCGGGTGGGCTTGAGTATTTGAACCAGTTCATTCCATGGAAATCCGTAAGGCAAAGGAGGTGGCCCACGGCGCGAAAAACAACGCCACCGCGAGGAATGCACCGAGCAATGATAGATGCGGGCCTGCACCTAGCCCGGAAGCGGCCGCTTCCACCGCGCCGGCCCCGAAGATTAGCACTGGAATATAGAGCGGTAATACCAAGAGTGACACCAGCACGCCGGCGCTACGGAGCCCCAGCGTGAGTGCGGCACCGATTGCACCGATCAAACCTAGCGTCGGGGTGCCAAGCAACAATGAAAGAACCAGCACGCCAAGCGAATCTGCCGGTAGATTGAACTGAAGGCCAAGGAGTGGGGCCGCAATAACCAGCGGAAGCCCTGCGACCAGCCAGTGCGCGGTAACCTTGGCTGCGACCATCACGCCAAGCGGTTGCGGTGCGAGAAGAAGTTGTTCCAGCGTGCCGTCGGCATAATCGCTTGCGAATAGGCGCTGCAGGGCGAGCATCGACGCAAGTAGCGCCGCCACCCAAATCACGCCCGGTGCGATGGCGCGAAACAGCGCGGGCTCGGCGCCAACGCCAAGCGGAAAAAGACTGACCACAATCACGAAGAAAACGAGCGTATTGAGCGCATCGACGCGCCGCCGCAGTGCCAGCTGAAGATCTCGCCTAACAATGCAGCAGTACGCACCGATAAGATCCTGGTTTTTCTGCGGGGCTGATGCAACGTTGACGGCCGTGCTCATGCGCCTAACCGTAAGTCGTGCACCGCAGGGCTCGCAATCGGGACATCCTGGTGCGTGGTCATCACGACAATGCCGCCCGTTGCAAGACGCCCCTCGATGATCGCCCGCAATTCACCGATGGCAGCGGTATCGAGCGCCACAAACGGCTCATCGAGAATCCAGAGACCAAACGTTTTGCGCGATTCGAGGCGGGCCAGCGCAGCCCGTCGTTTCTGACCCTGCGAGAGCGCGCGGGTTGGCGTGTCTTCAAAGCCACGCAAGCCAAGTCGACGCAGCGCTACGCGTGCCGCGGCGTCGGTAATCTGCGTGCCGGCGATCCGCTCGGAAACCAGCAAATTCTCGACGGCGGTCAGATCATCCTTGATCGCGTTTTGGTGGCCAAGATAGGTGAGCTCGCTA
>CAMDRJ010000129.1 GCA_945906755.1 Klebsiella pneumoniae
AATCGGTATCGCAGCGATCGCGATCGCCGGCACCGCGCTGGCCCAAACCATCAAGATCGGCATGATCAGTACCTACTCCGGCCCAGAGGCAGCGTTCGGCGAGAAGATGGATCGCGGCATGAAGCTCTATATGAAGCTCAATGCCCATCAACTGCCACCGGGTGTCAAAGTCGAGGTCATCCATCGCGATGATGGCGGCCCCAATCCCGACAAGGCCAAACAGATCGCCCAAGAACTGATCGTGCGGGACAAAGTGCACTTCCTCACTGGCGTGGTCTGGACACCCAATGCGATGGCCATGGCCCCGCTCACTGTCGAAGCGAAGGTGCCGTTTGTCATCATGAATGCGGGGGCCTCGGTGATCACCACGCGCTCGCCTTATATCGCACGCGTATCGTTCACGATGTACCAGGCCACCGTCCCGCTTGGCGAATGGGCGGCCAAGAAGTACAAGCGCGCCTACACCGCGGTGAGCGATTTCTCGCCCGGGCATGACAGCGAAGATGCGTTCGAGCGCGGCTTCAAGAAAGGCGGCGGGGAGGTGATCGGCCGGCTGCGGATGCCTGTCATGAGCGCCGATTTCGCGCCATTCCTGCAACGCATCAAAGATGCCAAACCCGATGTCGTCTACTACTTCGTTCCGGCGGGCAGACAGGCAACCGCCCTAGTGAAGGCTTATACGGATCTGGCCATGGCCAAGGAAGGCATTGCGCTGATCGCCTCGACCGATATGACGACCGATGAAGAATTGCCAGACGCGGCCCTTGGCATGGTAAGCGCGTATCACTACTCCGCCTCCGGCGACCGCCCGGCCAACAAGGCCTTCGTTGCGGCCTTCAAGAAAGAATACGGCGAGAACCTGAATCCGGAATTCGTCGCGGTCGCCGCCTGGGACGCGATGGACATGATGTACCGCGCCATCCGCGAGCAAAACGGCAAGCTGAATCCGGACCGCACGATGGAACTGCTGCGGAACTACAAAAATCCGAACAGCCCGCGCGGCCCGATCTATATCGATCCGGAAACACGCGACATCGTGCACAACGAATATCTGCGCGAGGTGCGCCGCGTGGGTGGGAAGCTGGTGAATTTCGAGATCGATACGATCGGCGTCGCGGTGAAAGACCTCTGGAAGGAGATCAATAAGAAGTAGGCGGTAGAAAGCCCCTCGCCCCACTGCGGGAGAGGGGTTGGGGAGAGGGGCGCATTACATGAGGAGGACTCCATGCGTCAGCAAACTGCTCACCCGAGCCCGTTAACGAATGAAAAAGGGAAGCGTCCCCTTTTAAACTAATGAAAAATGGAAGCGTCCCCTTTTAAACTTTTTGAACGCGACCCTCTTTAATGAGAACTGATCGTGCCGCAGTGCTTGCTCTAGATTCCTTCCAGCGGCATTCCCGCATACTGCTCCGCGATGCTCGCTTGCGCGTGAACCGAGACCGATATATAGTCAAGCTCGCTTTCCTGCGCGCGCTGATCAAAATCGCTCATACCGGGGAAGCGATGCAGAAGCTGGGTCATCCACCATGAGAAGCGCGCCGCCCCCCACACGCGCCTGAGCGCGGTGCTGCTGTAGGCATCGAGGCCCGAGTCAGTCCCATCGCGATAGTGCGCCGCGAGCGCGCGCGAAAGATAGAAGACATCCGAGATGGCGAGGTTCAAGCCCTTCGCGCCGGTCGGCGGCACGATATGCGCAGCATCGCCGGCAAGAAACAACCTGCCGTAGCGCATTGGCTCGGCGACGAAGCTACGCAGCGGCGCGATCGACTTCTCGATGATCGGACCGGTCACGATCGCTTCCGCAATTTCCTTTGGATACCGTGCCTTCAATTCGGTCCAAAACCGGTCATCGGACCAATCCTCGATGCGATCCTCCATCGGCACCTGCACGTAATAGCGACTGAGCATCGGGTTGCGCCCCGATGCGAGCGCAAAGCCGCGTGGATGATTCGCATAGACCAAATCGGGCAGGCGCGGCGTCTCGGAAAGCACACCCAGCCAACCGAACGGATAGTCCTTTTCGTAGTATTTGATCGCTCCAGGCGGAATCGATGCGCGACTCACGCCATGAAAGCCGTCGCATCCGGCAATGAAATCGCAATCGATACGAACGGCTTGGCCATTCTTATTGAAGGTCACATGGGGGTGGTCGGTCGTGGCATCGATCGGTCGCACATCCAGCGCCTCATCGATGAAGCGCGCATTACGCCGGTCCGCCGCGTCGAAGAGATCCTGCTGGATCTCGGTCTGCCCATAGGTGGTCATGCGCCGACCCGTATGCTTGAAGGTATCGATGAAGAAGCGGCTTCGCCCCGCCCACGCGATCATCGATCCATTGTGTGCATGCCCTTCGCGATCCAGCCGCGCACCCAGCCCGGTCTCGCGCAACAAATTCACTGAGCCTTCCTCTAACAGACCGGCACGAATGCGACCCTGCACATAGGCGCGCGTGCGTTGCTCGAGCACGATGCTGTCGATGCCCGACTGATGCAGCATTTCGGCGAGCAACATCCCGGCCGGACCACCGCCGATGATGACAACCTGGGTCCGCATTGGTTACGTCGGATTCTTCAACTGTTCGAGGATGGCTGGATTCTCCAGCGTGGAGACGTCTTGCGTAATCGCCTCACCCTTGGCAAGCGCGCGCAACAAGCGACGCATGATCTTGCCCGAGCGGGTTTTGGGCAGGTTGTCGCCAAAACGGATCTCTTTCGGTTTGGCGATCGACCCGATTTCCTTGGCCACCCAATCGCGCAGTACGTTGGCAATACGCCTTGCCTCATCACCGGTCGGGCGCGGCCCTTTCGTGACGACAAACGCGACCACGGCTTCACCAGTCAGATCATCCGGACGCCCCACCACTGCTGCTTCGGCCACGAGATCGACATTGGCGACCAGCGCCGATTCGATTTCCATCGTGCCAAGGCGATGGCCGGAGACGTTCAGCACATCGTCGATGCGCCCCATGATCGTGTAGTTGCCATTCAGATCGCGATTCGCGCCATCGCCCGCAAGGTAATACTTCCCTTGAAAATCCGCCGGAAAATAAGCCTTCTTGAAACGCTCCGGATCGCCCCAAATGGTACGAATCATTGATGGCCAAGGACGCTTGATCACCAGGATGCCGCCCTTGCCAAGTTCTACCGGATGACCGATCTCATCGACGATATCGACGATGACCCCCGGCAGCGGTGCCTGGCAGGAGCCAGGCTTCAACGCATGCACACCAGGCAATGGCGTGATCATGTGGCCACCCGTCTCGGTCTGCCACCAGGTATCGACGATCGGGCAGCGGCCGCCTCCCACCGTTTGGTGATACCAGATCCACGCCTCGGGATTGATCGGCTCGCCCACCGTACCGAGAATGCGCAGGCTCGATAAATCGTAGCTCTTCGGCAGATCACCGCCCGCTTTGATCAACGATCGAATCGCAGTCGGCGCGGTATAGAACACCGTCACCTTGTGATCCTGAATCAGCTTCCAGAAGCGACCCGCATTCGGGAACGTCGGTACGCCTTCAAACACGACCTCGGTCGCACCCACTGCCAGCGGACCGTACGCAATATACGAATGACCGGTGACCCAACCCACATCGGCGGTGCACCAGAAGATGTCCGTCGGTTTGTAGTCGAACGTCCACTTCATCGTAAGGATCGTCTGCAGCAGATAGCCGCCGGTCGAATGCTGCACCCCCTTTGGTTTGCCGGTTGAGCCCGAGGTATAGAGGATAAACAGCGGATGCTCGGCCGTGACCCAGGTGGGCTCGCAGGTATCGGCCTGGCCACGCGTGGCGTCGTCCCACCAATGATCGCGCCCGGCCTGCATGGTGATCGCACTGCCGGTGCGCTTGTAGACGATGACATTGCGAATGCCTTCGCAGCCGCCAAGGCCAAGTGCCTCATCGATCGCGGGCTTCAGCGGAATCTCACGCCCGCCGCGCATCTGGCCATCGGCAGTAATAACAGCCACCGCGCCTGCGTCGACGATGCGCTCTTGCACGCTCTTCGCCGAAAAGCCGCCGAACACCACCGAATGCGTCGCACCAATTCGCGCACACGCCTGCATCGCCACAATCGCCTGAATCGACATCGGCATATAGATCAACACGCGATCGCCGAGTTTGATACCACGTGCCTTCAACGCATTGGCAAACTGGCAGACCTGATGATAGAGCGCCTTGTAGGAGACCTTGGTGATCTTGCCGTCATCCGCCTCGAAAATAACCGCGGTCTTGTCGGGCTGTGTGGCGAGATGCCGATCGAGGCAGTTATACGATGCGTTCAACTCGCCGTCATGAAACCACTTGAAAAACGGCGCATTCGATTCATCGAGGATTTTGGTGAAGGGCTTCCGCCACGACACATGCTCGCGTGCGAGGCGCGCCCAGAATCCTTCGAAGTCACGTTCGGCCTCCTGGCAAAGCGCCTCATAGGCGGCCATGCCCGAGATATTGGCGTTCTTGACGAACTCGGGTGGCGGCACAAACGAACGATGTTCCTGGAGTACCGACTCGATCGATGCTGACATGGGACTACCTCCTTGATAAATCTGCTTGGATCAACTCACGCGACGACGCTGACATGGCGTTGCAACCGCCAATCATCGCACCGCGATCATCTCCGCGTACGCCGCCGGGGGCGGGAGCGACGCAAAGCAGCGCATCGAAACGGCGGTCGACGCGTGCATGGACGTCCAGAAAACGCTCCCGTTCGGGCCGTTGGCGCCGACTGTCCTGCACGTTCTTCTCGACGACCCCTTTCTCCCAACCGGCGGCAACGTTGCAGAAGTCCGGCTCGTACAAGTAGTGCTCGCACATCACGGCAAAGCGCGCGTTGACGACCCGGCCCTTGCCTTTCTTGATCTTGTCCACCGCCGTCTTCATGTTGTCGTAGATGCCGCGCCGAGGAATGCCGCCTAAGGCGGTAAAGCTGCGGGTATGGGCGTCGAACAGCATCTCGTGGCCTTGGCTCGGATAAGCCACCAGCCAGAATGCGCGGCTCGCGCACAGCTTCATGTGCGAGACCTGCATGCGCCGGTAGATACCCCCAATCACCAGCGCCTCTTCGCTCCAGTCAAACTGGAACGCCTCGCCCGGGGCGAACGTCAAAGGCACGAACGCCTGCGCACTGATCAGCTTCCTGCTTAATAAATAAGCAGAGTAGGTCATTCACCCTGGTCAGTTTTCAGTCGGCACTGCCCTCGTTTGATGGTCAATTTTCGGCCGGCGTCAACACGTATCGTCTTAAAGCGTTACGCACCGCGCTCGGCGCGTTGGATCTTACCGCCGCCCACACGTTACTGCGTAACATGGCAAAGGACCCCAAAGACGTGCGCCCTTTGATTCAAGGCGCAGGCTTTGCGGGTGACCCGGCCTACGTCCCGTGGCTGATCAAGCAGATGGAGACCATCGAAACCACCCGTCTGGCCGGGGAAGCTTTTTCCCTTGTCACGGGGCTCGATCTTGCATTTTTGGATCTCGATCGCAAGCCTCCTGAGAATCTGGAAACCGGTCCTAGTGATGATGCCGACGACCCGAACGTGGATCGCGATCAAGACGAGGACCTGCCTTGGCCCGATGTCGACAAGATTCGTAAGTGGTGGCTTCGCCGCCACCGAGCCGAACCCCGACCCAAGGCGGCGCTGGGATTCCCGATGACTTCGATCCGTTCGGAGCGCCGTCTGTGCCACCGAGCGGATTGGGCAAGCTGCCCGACAATGTCGATCTGTCACTAGGGATCGGCAATCGTGGACAAGACGGCAATGTCAACGATCTGTTCGGCCTTGCGCCCGGATCGACCGCGGACCCGTTCGGACCTGGCCATCCGCTGGGTGACCCATCCTTTCCTGCCACGAGTAGCCGTCCGGTGCAGCGCAATGACACGCCGGAAATCCATGCCGCGTTTCAGCCGCCGGTGGCACGACCCGATCCGGCAATGGCGCCGAGCGCGACCCAACCATCTCGCCCCCCCGCCAAGGCCGAGTCTCAACCACCAGCGGACATGTTGGTATCGTGGGACGCGCAAAGCGGCAAGCGCGACGGCGAGGTACGCACCGTTATCATTCCAACCAGCGAATCGTCGGCGAACAATCCGGCGGCGTTCAAAAAGCGTGTGAGTGACGCGGATCGTCGCGCATCACCGCGACCCCCGACAGCCGCTCAAGCCGCCGATAACATGCCGTCATCGGCGCCCGCTGGTGCTGGACACGCGGACACAGCAGCGCTCCTACGGGGATTCCTGGAGGGTGCAGGCGTGCCGGACTTGTCATTGCCAGGAACGCTGACGCCGCAATTGATGCAGGTATTTGGTCAGATTCTTCGCGAGGCAACCCAGGGAACACTCGATCTCCTGGTGGCACGATCGATTGTAAAACGCGAAATGCGCGCCGACGCCACGATCATCCGTACCCGCGACAACAACCCGCTCAAATTTTCACCGAATGTCGAGTCTGCGCTGTCGCACCTGCTCAATCCACAAGCACGCGGCTTCATGTCACCTATTCGTGCAATGCGAGACGCCTATGATGATTTGCGTGCGCATCAGCTTGCGGTGATGACGGGGATGGAAGCGGCATTCGCTGCGGTGCTCGGGCGATTCAAACCCGTTGAACTGGAACAGCGTCTTTCGTCGAAGAGCCTGTTCGATTCGGTCCTGCCAATGAACCGCAAAGCCAAGCTGTGGGACCTTTTTGAAGAACGGTATGTCGAGATCGCGCGCGAGCTTGATGACGACTTTCATTCGTTATTCGGGAAAGAGTTTCTCCGCGCTTACGAAGCGCAAATGGACAAACTCGAACGCGAAAGTGCGCATCCGCGCAAGAGTTGACGTCATCGAAAGCACCTGGCCATGCAACTAGAAGTTTCTGTAATCTCGAAAGCGGGTGGTCGAGCCAACAACGAGGATGCGTATGGCGTTTGGTCCGACGCCGACACCGGCACCTGCTTCATTGTGCTCTCCGATGGAGCGGGCGGCCATGGCGGTGGCGATGTGGCGTCGAAGATTGTCGTCGAGGAAGCCCTTAGCTTTTTTCGCCGACAACCCGAGGCAAACGAGACCGTGGTCCGGGCCGCGCTCGATAGCGCGAATCAAACCGTCATGCGTGAGCAACAATCCGCTCGCGAACAAGGCGACATGCGCGCGACGGTGGTCGCGCTGGCGTTGGACACGCAGGCAAGGCATGCTGTCTGGATGCATGTCGGTGACTCGCGCCTTTATCTGTTTCGTAATCAACGGATACTCATACGAACGCGCGATCACAGCGTCTTGCAGGGCATGATCGATGCGGGTTATGTTCCCGACGCGAACATTAGCGCCAACCCCAAGCGCAATGCTCTGATGAGTGCGCTGGGCGACACCTCCGCCTTCGCACATGCCTCGCCGGATGCATTGGCAATAGAACCTGACGACGTTTTCCTTCTGTGTTCCGATGGACTGTGGGATTTTTTTGAAGATTCCGAAATCGAGGATCTGCTCACGCAGTCTGAATCGCTCGAAGGATGGGTACGGGCCCTGGAGCAGGCTGTATTAGCGCGGGCCGGAACGCGCTTTGACAATTATTCAGCAGTCGCGATTCGTTGCTCCGAGAGCACCGATGAGGATCCGAATTGATATAGTCTCGCCCGCCGGAGCTGAATATTCACATTTGAGCACCGCCGACAATCACAAAAAGAGGAGACACTGCTATGGCCACTCGTAAAGCCACCCCCGCCCGTAAGTTGAAAGTATCGTCCAAGGTCCGCAAGGTCCGTCGCCTGATTACCGGCCACGATAGCCGCGGGCGATCGAAAATCGTTTCAGACAAACCCTCGCCGCACGTCATCGCAACCGCTGGCGTGCCGGTGTTCGGCGTGACCGACATCTGGCGCACCAGCCGCGCGCCCGCTGACAATAAGAGCGTCAAAGATCCCTGCAAGGGGATTCAGCAGCTCACCCCGCAGCGCAATGGCACGGTGGTGCGCGTCGTGCAGTTCCCGCCCGATAAAGTCTGGATGAAGAAGATCAGCTCTAAGGATGCTTTTGCCACGCTTGGCAAATCGGGGCGTGATGCGCTTGCCGCCAACAAGGGGAGCGCACGCCACCCGATGATGCATACGACTGAGACGGTCGATTACGCCATCATCCTCAAAGGCGAAATCTGGGCGGTCATGGATATCGGTGAAACGAAAATGGTCGAAGGCGACATTCTCGTGCAACGCGGCACGAACCACGCCTGGTCAAACCGAAGCGATAAGCCCTGCCATGTGGCGTTTATATTGATCGACGCCAAGCCCTTGCGGCGCGCGAAGAAGTAGCTTCACGCGGTGACGGCATCATGCCGTCACCGCGCCCTGCCAAAGCGTCGCCAGATCCGGAAAACGCCATTTCTCCGGATCTTCGCGCGACGCGATGCGGTCGGTGGTCTTGGCATCGGCCAGATCAACCACGACTGGCACGATCCGCTCTTGCGACTTGGTGGAGAAGAAGAGTTTCACTTTCGGCGTGAGGAGTGACTGACCCGATTGCTCCACGATCACGCCGAGGCGACCGGATTGCATGCGCACCAGCGATCCGACCGGATAGATGCCCATGCTCTTCACGAAGGCGCCGAACACCGCATCATCGAAATGGCCGTTCTTCCATTCGGCCATCTTGCGGAGCGCCTCGGCAGGATCCCAACCCTTCTTGTACGGGCGGTCGGAGGTAATGGCGTCGTACACATCACACACCGCGCCCATTTTGGCGATCAGGCTAATTTGTTCGCCTTTTAGGCGCTCGGGATAACCGCTGCCATCCATCTTCTCGTGATGATGCAGGCATACATCGAGCACCGTCGCTGAGACGCCGCCGCCTTGCTGCAGCATGCGATGGCCTTCCGCCGGATGCGTCTTGATGCAGGTGAATTCCTCATCCGTAAGCTTACCGGGCTTATTGAGGATCGCAGACGGGATCATCATCTTGCCGACGTCATGCAACATACCGGCCAGCCCCGCCTCACGGACGTCCTTCTCGGCCATGCTGAGCTTGCGCGCCAGTGCAATCATGAGCGCGCACACCGCGATCGAGTGCATGTAGGTGTAGTCATCAATGGTCTTCAACCCCGCCACGCTGATCAGGGCATCCGGATTGCGCATCACAGAAGCCGCAATCTCGCCAACCAACGCATCAGCTCTTCCAGCATCGATCGCCTGACCCATGCGTGCTTCGCGAAACATGTCAGCGACGGCCGTGCGCGAGGTAGCGCAAAGTTTCGCCGCCGTCTCTAATTCATCTCGCATCGATACGCGTTGGGAAACAGGTGCCCTTGCGACTTGTCGATCCACTACATTGGCGATGTAGGTCGCGACTTGGGCATCGGAGGCGCCCGAACTCACCCCGCCTGCCGTGTCGAGACCACGCTCCGGATCAATCCAAACCTCGGTAATGCTGCTTTCAACAATCTGATGTAAATCTTTCTCATCCGAGAGCTTGAACGATCCGCGCCAGAATGGATGATCCAACCACGAACCACAGAGTTCGTGGATATACATGCCGAGCCGCAGCTCTGTGATTGGAATGCGCTTGAGCATGATTCATCGAGTGCAAGGGATGCTGAATCATGCGCTCAAACGATGCAATGTGAGCCCCCGAGCATCGCCCTTTATTCCGCCCAATTTGCCGAACGCCAGTCCGATCCCAACGCTCACCAAGCGAATGATTTTTGATCAGCAGCCTGGGCCTGGTCGGCCGACCATGTGGGACTCGCATGCTGCCCAGTCACGATGCGTGCCACCAAGCCTGCATCAGCCGGCGCACGATCACCCCGCCAGCAGACATGCAGGTCCGGGCGCAGCAACAAGAGATCGCGCCCGTAGAATTCACGCAAGCGCGGCTCATTGATCGCAACGATGTTGAATGGCGCACCGGTCGCACGCATGGCATCAACTAGCATCGATGCGTCATCGGCGCCGCTTCTGAGTTTCAACAAGGTAAAGCCATCACCGAGACGATCCTGCAGCGCGGTGCCGTCGGCCAACCACATATGCGGCAAGCGAGCACCCGGCCGGCTGGTCGGGATATAGACCTCTTTCACATCGGGTGGCCACACGCCGACTTCGGAACAAATGACGGGCGATGACTCATAGCGATAGCCCTGCTCGGTCCCGACCTGCTCATGGGTTTTTCGCTGCTCGATATTGCTGGTGCGAATCACCGCTGCTTTCACACCTCGACCCTCAGGTGTGTCTTCCGTGATGTTAGGCCGCACGGTGGCACGCCATGTCATTTGCCCCTGTGCCGCGTAACGCGAGCCTTCCTTGTTCCGTTCACCGATCGCATGGCGCTCGATCTCATACGACGGCAGCAGATGCGGCCCGCCCCAACCTTGCAAGGTACCAGCGAGCTTCCACGACAGATCGAACGCATCGCCGATGCCGGTGTTAAGACCCAAGCCACCGGTGGGAATCACCAGATGCACGGAATCACCGGCCAACAGAATGCGCTTATCCATATAGCGCTCGGCGACCAGAAGATGGAGCGTCCAGCCCGTCGTCGAGAGAATTTCGTAATCGAGCGGCAGCGCGATCGTCTTTCGGATGATCTGCATCAGCTCGTTGTGATCGCCCCAGCAACTCGTATGGAAAACGAAATGCCGGAGCGAATCCTGCAAGCTGAGGATGCTTTGATCTTCATTGGTAAAGAAAATCATGCGCGCCTGCGGATACTGATAGGCCTCCCAGATCTTGTCGGAGCGCACGAACACCTGATTCTTCTTGGCCAGGCCGCCATCGCCCACTAGCGGAATACCAAGGCCTTTGCGTACGGTGCTGCGGCCGCCATCGGTCCCGACCATATGCGCCGCGCGAATCGATTCCTGCTTGCCGTTCGCGTGCTCGACCTGCGCGGTGACGCCCTGTTCGTCTTGCGAGAACGTTCGCAATCCGCAACCGGTAATGACGGTTACGTTAGGCGTTTTCCTCGCCTCCGCCATCAATAGCGGTTCGAGCGTGTACTGCGAAACAAGATGCGCAGGTTCGAGCGGCAGCGTACCGTCACGGCATTCAGCACTCGCCTTCTTGGCTTCACCGGCCGACGGATACACCAGCCGCACCAGCGGCGCTTCGGCCATGGTGGTGGTGATCATCGAATCCATGCGCGCGGTCTCAGGCGCACCCGCTTGCCGGATGCGATCGGCTAAGCCTAGCCGGCGATACATCTCCATGCTGCGCGCATTCACCCGCTCCATCTTGGGGAGCTTGCGCGGCTCGGTCTGCTCCTCAATAAGGAGACAGCGCACCCCACGCCTGCCAAGATCAATCGCCAATGTAAGCCCGACCGGACCTGCCCCAACCACCAAAACCTGCGTCTCCATAGACATCCCTTCCACTCGACGTGCGGGAATGTATCCTGAAACGGGACGGGACCCAAGAGCGACGGATCAGTTCGCGATCCACCGACCTTTCATGCCTACTTCCTTGGACGCGATACCACCCCAACTTTCGACCGGCGCGAGGCCGCCGCGCGAAGAAACGACAAGGGGCGAGGCCTGCCCCAATGCTGTTCGTTTAAGAAAAGCCGTCGCCCCCGCGAAGGCGGGGCCCAGTGCGGCCTTACAGAACTCTCTGGATTCTCGCCTTCGCGGGACTGGCCAGCTCTTTAAGCGAACAGCATTGAGGCCTGCCCTGGCCGGCGGGCGCCATTCGGCAATGAATAGCGCATCCTCCGACGGCGCGGGCAAAACAATTCGCAATGCGATCCAACCCATCATGGCTTCCTCTTCGCAATTCGCATCAGACGCCATTCGGTCAAGCGGTGCAGACCGGGCGCGATATCATCCAGGGGATGCTACCATCTGTGTTTAGAACTGGTACTGGATGTATGTATAGACGGCGCAGAGCGACGCTTTACGCCCGGCGCTAGGCGCGCCTACGCCCAGCGCGCCTGGCCGCAAACGTTAACCCGCGCGCGTGCGACCGTGCTGTGCTGGCGCCAACTCCGCGCGAGGTTGGCGCTCAACTAAACATTGGGCCGCGTGGAAAGTGTTGCACGACTATGCTCTTTAGGCGTATAGTTCAGGAATGCTTACCGTCGTCGAAACGCTATTGTTCGAGCGCCAATGGCCTCACTATTGGAGCGAAGAAGAGCGCGGCGAGTTTGCTGCATATATCGCAGAGAACCCTACCGCTGGAGATGTCGTGCCCGAATCTGGCGGGATTCGCAAAGTACGTTGGCGGCGAGCAGGCTCGGGCAAGTCGGGCGGAGTGCGGGTGATTTACTTCACCCGTATCACTGAAGGCGAGGTTGTCTTGCTCACGCTTTACGCGAAAGCGAAGACGGACAACCTCACCGGGCCCAAGTTAAGGGAGATTCGTCGTGCCCTCGAAAAATAAGCCTCATACCAAGGCTGAACTTGCAGCCTACGAAGCAAGACGCGACCTTGCGGCGGAGCTTTTGCAGTCGGTGCGGGAGATGAAGGCCGGTCAAGTCTCCGTCGTCACGTCACCAGTCATTGAAGCACGTAGAAAAACCGGTCTCTCACAATCTCAATTTGCTCTACTGCTGGGCGTTTCCGTTCGTACCTTGCAAGGCTGGGAGCAAGGTCGAAAGCAGCCAAGTGGTGCT
>CAMDRJ010000130.1 GCA_945906755.1 Klebsiella pneumoniae
GGCAGAAAAAGCATTTCGCAGACTGCGTGGACACAAGCAGATCGCGGCCCTCACCCGTGCTATGCGCCTTGTTCCTGCGCAACTGAAAAAGGTCGCATAATCACTTCCGCCACCGACTTAAACCTTCAACTGTGAGCGGGACAATCTCGGTGATTTAACCTTACAACGTACATACCCACTTAACGTTTACAATGTGCCTCGAAATTAAGCAATTTTTAGAGATGCCCTTGAATGAATGGATCGGACACGATCGAGTAAAGCCGATCGCCAAGCGGCGCAAGCGC
Source organism: Klebsiella pneumoniae (assembly GCA_945906755.1). Taxonomy (GTDB): domain Bacteria; phylum Pseudomonadota; class Gammaproteobacteria; order Burkholderiales; family SG8-39; genus SHXR01. Next base: position 285 of record CAMDRJ010000130.1, read on the forward strand.
CAATCCGGCAATTGCATACGTCAACTCGATAGCGCGAGCCGGTGTCGTGATACCGCTTGGCAGAAAACTCAAGAAATCGAAGACGAGAACCTTGCTGCCGCTGCTTACAAACAGGCGATCATTCACGGTATCACAGACGATCCAGCGCCTGCCGCCACCGGCGATGCCGATTCCCATTTCTCGATTGGGTATCGCTGGCGCTGCCGTGCTTAACAAACTGGACTTCGGATAGGCGAGGATAACGTCGGCAAAGCCTGCAAGACCGCGCGATACCGATGTGCTGACGTAGAGAATGTCGTTGATCGTATCGACATGCATGGCGCCCACATTCGAAACAGGCGTGCCGCTATAGTCGATCAATGCGTTGACCTGGTCGGGGACGACATCGTTGCTCGCGGTACTTATCCCGCTGAATACCAAAACGACTGCGTTCCCCGATGATGCATCGCTATTGTTCACATATAGAAGGTCGTTCGCTGCGTCCAACGACATTGTCGTAATCGAACGGTTGAGTGCGGTGCTCCGTATTTGACGCGAGGCGGTGGAGGGGCCGTTGGCGATGCTTGCGTCGTCGATGATGGTAATCGACCGCGCGACGCCAGGAAACGAACCATCGTCTGCCACATACAACCGGTCGGCAATGGCATCGTAGACGAGTGCCTCCATGAAGTTGCCAACCGCTGATCCGGAGATCAAGCGGTCGACGCCAACCTCCCCCGCCGGCGGGTCTGCATTCGCGAATGATGCAATGACCCGATTATCAGAATCAGCAACGAAAATTTTGCTTGGCCCGGCAGGCGGTGCAGAGGCGCCATTCGACGGAGGCAAATAAACAGATTGGCCACCACGATCGCATCCCGACAAGATAGCAATAGTGATCGCGATGACCGGTAACAAGGCCGCCTTACTCAAGGCGCGTGCCAACGATATGTAATTGGTCATGGGCTTCCTTGTTGCGCCTTGTTGCGTTCGGCAATCGGCAAAGGAACGCGCGGCTTCGGTTTAGGCAGATGAATGAAAGCGAGAGCCAACTGTATTCGAAAGGCTGTTCGTCTGACATTGGCCATTCTTCAACAATTGTTCCAATGGCGAAGCGACGACCGCATCGAACATCTACAACTGCAAAATACCGTCTCGTCGCCTATGCGATCCACCGATGTAACCGAACCCAATTGGCAAGGATGCGCGCCAAATAGGGCAGCGGCTTAAAGGCGTGCGGCAGTGCATACATCGCCAGCCGATCGATGAGCAGATGATTGAGCGATAGGTCAAAACCGCGGCGCCATTCGTCTGGCGTCCACCGTGGACCGACCCGCTTGGCCAATCGGTTGTGATGGCGCTCGAGCAAATGATCGACCCAGCGTCGGTCCGCGTTCGCCGGTAGTGCGAAGACCAATAGCTCGGCGAGATCGTGTTGCGGCACGCCAAGCGTCGCAAGCTCCCAATCGAAGGCGCAGAGCACCGGTCCATTCGCGGTGCGCCGGAACCCAAGATTGCGCGGATTGAAATCATTGTGGATCAGCGTGCGAGGTAGGGCACAGAGCGCGGGCCACCATGAATCGATGTCGGCGACCAGTCGATCGTGTCGCGTGGCCAAATCTCGCAGCGCAGAATCATCGTAGTTGCGCCCGGCGAATCGCGCGAGCGTCTGCCACCATTCGCGCATCGCGAGAACCTGGCTGCCCTCGGCGTTCAAGGCGATCCATGGTTCTGAGAGCAGGCGTGCTTCATCATCGAAATGCTCGGCATGGATATCGGCGAGCGCATCGACTGCTGCCTCGAAGTGTGCGAGCGTCCATTGATTTGTTGTGCTCATATCGGCGAGCAGTTCCGCCTCACCCAAGTATTCGAGCACGCTGATCCAAAGTCCCTGCTTCGCATCGACGATCACGCCATGGACGCGTGGCATATGCGCTGCCAACCCTGGTCGCGGGTTGCGGTAGAGCGCGACTTCACGTAAATGCGAGCGTCCGAGTTCACGCTTGGGAGAGTAGCGCGCGTAGAGCCGACCCAATTCCGCATCACACTGCGTTGCCAACTCGGTGCCCGCGCTGATCAATACGCTGTCGGTGGGTTTGATCTTCACCAGCACATCGAGCGTTTCCATGTTGCCGCTCGCGCGCATGCGGCGCCGTACTCCTACGCGAAACACTCCGATGCTGGTACCGATGTGTCGCGCGCACATCGCGGAGAGCAGGCTTTGACCGACGGGCAGCGGCCGCTCCGCGAAATCGATGAGCTCGCTAGCCTCGCTATCGAAGGTTTGGTGAAGAATCGGCGCTAGAGAGTCCACAGCGTTGCATTTTAGAGGCTGGCCGCGAATCGAGAGTAGACTTTCCGCATCCCGTGCATCCGAAAGGCCACCCCATGCCCCGCATCTCGATTGGCGATTGTTCCCTCTACTATGAAGAGTATGGCGCCGGTGAACCTCTATTGATGGTTCCTGGCCTCGGTGGCACGTTCAGTGGCTTTGCCAAGGTCATCCCCGGCCTCGCGAAGCATTTTCGGGTGATCGCGCATGACCATCGCGGTTGTGGGCAAAGCGACAAGACACTGATGACGTATTCGGTCGACCAGATGTCGAGCGACGTGATCAAGTTGATGGATGCGCTCAAGATCGACAGCGCGCATTATCTTGGTCATTCCACTGGCGGTGCGATGGGTCAGACGATCGCCATCGAACATCCGGCGCGTCTGCGAAAACTGATTCTGTCCGCCACCTGGACGCACAATGACGCGCATTTCTCGCGATCGTTTGAGGCGCGGCGCGCGTTGCTGCAACATCTCGGCCCGGCCGCCTATACGCGCGGGTCAAATCCAGGTCTGTGGCCGGGTTGGTGGTCCACTGCCAACGAGGCATTGCTCGCGCAGTTGGAGGCCCAGCAGATCGCGACATTTCCGCCGACCGAGATCGTGTTGTCGCGCATCGATGCCATCATGCGGTTTGATCGGCGCACGGGGCTCGCCAAAATCAAAGCACCGACGCTGGCGATCGTCGCGGCGGAAGATTGCCTGACACCGCCTTATTTTTCGGAAGCAATCGCGAAAGCGATTCCGGGTGCGGTGCTGAAAATCATGCCGCGCGGCGCGCACTTCCTCTATCAGACGGACCCACAACCGTATGAGGATGCCGTGCTCGCCTTCCTACGAGCGTAGCGTCCTGCATCAGAACCGCTTGCCCACCCAGAACTGCGCGACGCCGCCGATGCGCTCCTCCTTGCGATCATCGTCGAACGCGGCGGCTTCGATTACCGTGTCGCCCTGCAAGCGAGCGCAGTTGGTTTGCACGGTGCCGCAGATGACCGTATAGGTCGTTTTTGGTTTGCCGATGTAGAGAATGCCCACATCGACATTCCAACTCCAGCTCTTGCCCTTTGCCACCGCGTTCCCCCATCCTGCACCGATATAGGGGGCGATCGACCGGTATTTGACGGAGGCACTGATGCGGCCGATTTCGTTGGCGCCATAGGTGTTGTTGCCGATCACATAGACACCGGATTGGGGCCGCGCTTCCAGTTCCTGTTTGTCAAAATTACCGTAGAGCCCACCGGTAATGCGCAGATCGCCGCCCGGTGAAAAGAACCAGTCGAGAACGACCGGAACGCTTGCCATGCGCACCTTCGCGTCATACTCGACGCGGCGCACGCGATAGTCATACGAATAGGCGAGCGCATTGCCGCCGGCACGCAGACTCATGCGATCGCCGATGCCGACGACGCCTTGCACGCCTAATCCCATTGTGCCGGCGCCCGCGCCAAGCGCGAATCCTTCGGCGTGCGCGGTGGATGCGGCCGCCGCAAGGATCAGAACTCCAATGAAAGCAGATGTTCCCATGAACGCTTCCTCCATCGTGTCGTGTCAGAGGGAAAAGATCGCTGCCAACCGAGGTTCCGACAAATTAATCCGGATGGGCCGCCATGGCAAGTTCAGACGGGCAATGGGAGTCTGCGCGACCATGACTATTGGCGATTGACGGTCGTCAAGCTGGGCGCTGGACGCCTGCGACCCTATGCTAGAGTCCGCCGGTTTTGCGCCCGCTCGATTCTTACCAAAAGGAGACGTTGATGAAAAAAACCTTGCGCCCAATCCTAGCCATCGCGCTGGCGGCAATCTGGAGTCAGGAAGTTGCGATTGCGGTGGAGCCTGATAATGTGATTCAGCAGTCGGTGAAGCGCACGCCGGCGCCGCCCTGGGCGGCCGGTGATGAACGCGGCATGGCGAACGCCATCGGTCCAGCCACCTGGCAGCGCTGTGGTTGGCATATGACGCAGCCGAATGCGAAGTCCTATGAGCTGTCGTACATCCGGTCCAATTCGATGCCGAAGTCGCCGTTTGCGGGCCCCTATGCGCAAAAATTTGTTCCGACGATGGGCATTCCGGGCAGCGCGCATGCGTTCAACAGCGAACAAATCGACGGCGCCGCGCAACCCGCGCAACAGGGCACGCAGATCGATGCGCTCGGACATTTCGGCAGTCTCAAGCAACCGTGGGATGGCAAGCCGCCCTTTCCGGCTGACGGCGCTGTGTACTACGGCGGTTATACGCAAAAAGATGTGAAACCCTCCGACGACTCACCGCTATTGAAACTTGGCATGGAAAAGGCGCCACCCCTGGTCACGACCGCGGTGCTCCTTGATGCGAAGGCGCTGTTAGGTGGCGGTGCACCGATGAAGGCGGGGCAACTGGTCACGGCGAAAGACATTGAAGCGATGGTGAAGGCGCAAGGCCTTACCAAGCGCGGCATTCTCGCGGGCGATGTCGTCTACATCCACACCGGCTGGGGTGATCACTGGAAAGATCCTGACACCGAGCAGTTCTACTACACGATGGCGCCCGGCTTGTCGTACGACGGCGCGATGTACCTTGGCAAGAAGCGGGTGGTGGCACTTGGGTTGGATACGCCGTTCGTTGATCCGGTGCCAGAGGGCATGCTGCAAGGCAAGGCCGGCCCTGCTGCGGGTGTCCCGCCTAACCTGCCGTTTGCGGTGCACCACCACATGCTCACGCAAATGGGTATTCATCATCTGGAGAACACCAATCTCGCTGCACTTGCGGCCGATCGGGTGTGGACATCCTGCACGATGATCCTGCCGTTGCGCGAACTTGGTAGTGCCGGTTCAGCAGTGCGCCCGGTCGCGATCGGTGTCCCGGCAGCACCGAAGCCCGCCACGAAAAAATAGTTGGCAGTTGTTGGATCGCGCCCCGCATTGGGCCGCGATATCGCTGCTTGGTTGGACTTTGCCGCACCGGTTTGCCGACGGCGCTTGGTGGCGTATCGGCCCGCTGGTCCGCTTTGGGCGGCTCCGGCTGACCGTCGATCGCTACATTTCATCGGCGCGTTGATGAGCGACCAGCCGCGCCCGGCCCAGATGCAGCGATAAGTGATCCACGCCCTGCGCGAATTTCATTCGCGTCGAAGGCGTTTGGCGCGCTACGTATCATTTCGCGGCGGTCTGAAGGGCGCCTGATACGCGCTACATCTTGCTCGCCGCTGTTCGCTGCGGGCTCATCCATCGGAACATTGATCTGTGACTACCACGCATCGTAAAGCTGGTCCGCGCCGTGCATTTGCCGGCGCGATGATGAAATCCTGGTTCGGGATGCCCGCCGGGCCGGACGATTCCATGAGCACGTCGGCAGCACGCGACAAAGGTACCCGGTTCGGTCGATTGCTTAGCATGCTGTTTGCAATGATCGCGATCACGCTGCTATCGATTGCGCTCGCGTACTACATCGTCGCGCTTATTTCGAGCAACGCGCCGCCCGGTTGGGCCAATTATCTGCAAATCGGTGCTGCCGGTATATCGCTCAGTCTGCTGTTGCCCGCGGTCAATCAAATCATTCTTACCGCCGAGCGATTGTTCAAGTACGTCCAAGACGGCAGCAATAAGGGCGAACTATTTCCGGAGTTCGTCAAGGCAGGCACGACCATCATGGCCTTGGCGATTGCGGTTATATCGTTCACGATCGCGGCCCCGGAGAAACAGGAATATGCCGCTGCGCCAACAGAAGTGGTGTCGACCGTTGTGTCGACCCCAGCGAAGGACCTGATTTATCTGGTCCGCGCTCCCGATACCGGCCCCAATCCGGCCGCGTACTTCTCGTACCTGTTTGAACTCGCGGTTGAACCGTCCGATTGGGCGGTCGGTACCAAGCTAAATGACCAACAAGCAAAAGACTTGCAGCTATTGGTAGCGAGTCTCAAAGCGTGCGTCGGCAAAGCGCCCGATCAGGATGTGGAAATCGACGTCCGCGGCTATGCCGACACCAATGAATTTCGCGCGAATACGAGTGAGCTGAATCGCCAGACCGCGAATCGTCGTGCAGCATCCGTACATGCCCACCTCACGTCGATCATCGGCGAGCAGAAGGGGCCGTCGCGGCTGGTGCTGTATAAATTGGTGGAGTGGCCGGCCAACGATCCGCAAGCGATGACACGCGCGCGCTATTTCGCGACCAAGCCGCTGCGGGAAACCGGCGCCGAGAAAGATCAAGGGCTGCTCAATCGGCGTGCCGACGTCGTGGTCTTGCGAATGGGGGCCTGCGAGCGGCTGGTTGCCAAGTAGCCAATTTCCGTTCACGCTATGGTTCTGAGGGCTGGCGACACAGCCGCTAACGAGCGAGCATGCTCGCAAAGGAGCCAAGATGAACGGGAGAGTCATTGCAGTAGCTATTGCATTTGCCGGCATCGCCTCAAACGCATTGGGTCAGGGCTGGCCCAATCGACCGATCCGCGTTGTCGTTCCCTTTACCGCGGGTAGCGGCAGTGACATCGCGACCCGCGTCGTGATGGAGCAGTTGTCAAAGCAACTCGGCCAGCCGGTCCTGGTCGAGAATCGTGTTGGTGCGGGCGGCACGCTTGGCAACAACCAAGTGGCCAAAGCGACCCCAGACGGATACACGGTGCTCTCGACCTCATCGGGCTACACCAGCATCCCATTCATCTATAAGACGCTGCCCTATAGCAACAGCGAGCTGGCACCGGTCACGCCACTTGCGAACCAACCGCTTGCGCTCATCATTGCCCCCTCGAAGAATCTCGCCACCGTTGCCGCGCTAGTTGCCTCGGCCAAGGCCAATCGCGACAAAGTGAACTTCGCATCGGGTGGCATCGGCAGCGCCACGCATATCGCCGTCGAAAAATTTCTACTGGTTGCGGGCATTGGCGGCACGCATATTCCGTTCAAGGGCGCGGCGGAAGTGTTGACCGAGGTGGGGACCGGACGCGTCGATTTTGCGTTCATCCCGATTCTTTCTTCGCTCTCCACCATTCGCGACAAGAAGCTCCTCGCCTTGGCAGTGAGCGCAAGTGAACGTTCATCGATTCTGCCCGAGGTGCCAACGATCCGTGAAGCGGGGTTTCCTGATGCGCTCTACAACTTTTGGGTCGGACTGCTGGTGCCGGCAAAGACGCCCAAAGAGATCATCGTTCGCTTGCATGAGGAGACGACCAAAGCGCTGAAGGAGCCGGACGTCGCGGCACGCCTGGCTCGATTAGGCGCCGAACCAATGTTCATGAATCCGCAGCAATTCGAGGCCTATCTCGCGCAGGAAATTGCCGCCGACGAAAAGATCGTGAAAGCAGCTGGTCTCACCGGTACGCAGAACTGACGGCGCGTTGGCGCGAAGCCTCCTCGTGGTATAGATTGTCTGATACCCCAACGGAGGAACCAGCGTGAACAAACAAGTCGGCGTCATCGGCCTTGGCATCATGGGCTCAGCCATGATGAGAAATCTCATCAAGAACGGCTTCGAAGTGATCGGCTTCGATATCGCGGAGGCCGGTTGCAAGGCGCTTACCGATGCGGGCGGCCAGCGTGCCGCATCACCGCGCGATGTCGCCGATCGTGTGCAAATCATGATCACTTCCTTGCCCAATGTCGCCGCGTTGCATGAAGCCACCGCCGGCGCGAACGGCATTGCAAGCAGCAGCAAAACCGGTCAGATCGTCATTGAATGCAGCACGTTTCCAATTGAAGAGAAGCAGCGTGCCCATGATGCGCTCGCGGCGAAGGGCAAGACCCTGCTTGACTGTCCGGTCAGCGGGACGGGTGCGCAGGCTGCGAAACAAGATCTCGTAGTGCTGGGCAGCGGCGATCGCGCGGCATTCGATCGATGCGAGCAGGTGTTTGGCGGCATGTCGCGCATCCAGAAATACGTCGGTCCGTTCGGGAATGGCATGAAGATGAAGATCATCGCCAATCACCTAGTGACGATTCACAACCTGGCCGCCGCCGAAGCGCTCGTGCTCGGCATGAAAGCCGGCCTGCCCCCAAGTCTCGTCTTCGATACGCTCGCCGATAGCGCCGGCACCTCGCGCATGTTTCAGGTGCGCGGGCCCCAGATGGTGGAAAACAAATACCTGCCCGCGACCGCGAGCATCAAAACGCATCTGAAGGACATCGGCATCATCAACGACTTCGCCGCCGATCTGAAATGCCCCACGCCGCTATTCACGGCATCGTGCCAGTATTATTTTGCGGGGGCGAGCACCGGTCATGAGAATGAAGACACGGCGTCGATTTGCACGGTGCTTGAGGAAATGGCAGGCATTAAGCGGTAGAGGAGCGATCGACTAGAGTCCGTCACTCCCGCGACGGCGGGAGTCCAGAATTTTGACCACTTGTGAAATCAAGCGCGCACTGGATTCCCGCCTCCGCGGGAATGACGTCTCAGGGCGGGTCCGCGGGAATTCAACAGCCTTTTAAGTCGTGCATCTGCAAGCGCGGGGCGGAAGAGGGCATTCAGCCGCTAGGCGCGTCTCAATCGAGCGAAATCTTCCACGATTTGATCAGAGGTTCCCAGAGCGCACGCTCGCTTCTGATAAACGTCGCGAACTCCGCTGAGGTGCTTGGCGTCGCGAGCATGCCGGAATCGCCCATCGTATCGACCACCTTCTGATTCTTGAGCGCGGCGAGAATTTCCGCATTCAGTCGATCGACGATGACCCTTGGTGTCCCCTTTGGCGTGAGCAAGCCTTGCCACGCCGCGACATCGATTTCCGGTCCGCCCGACTCCTTGATCGTCGGAATATGATCTTGGCGAGGGTTCCGCTGCGCAGTGCTCACGGCGAGCACGCGCAAGCGCCCCGCACTCACATGTCCGGCAACGCTGCCCCAGTTCGAGACGGTGATGTCCAGACGGCCGGCGGCGATCTCGGCAACGGCTGGCGTGCCGCCCTTGAACGGGACATGCGTGAAGTCCGTACCGGTACGCTGCTTGAACAGTTCCTGCAGGAGATGATGGGGGCTCCCTTTGCCTGCCGAACCAAATGTGAGCTTGCCGGGATCGGCCTTGGCGAGCGCGATCAACTCGGTAATGTTTTGCACCGGCAATGACGCGCGCACCACGATCAGCATCGGTATTCGGCCATAGAGCGCAACCGGTTCGAAGTCGCGCTCCAGATCGTAGGGAAGCTTCTGGTAGAGGCCGGTATTGAGCACGAGCGAGTTGTCCGCCGACAGAATCGTGTAGCCGTCCGGTTGCGACTTGGCCACGAAGTCCATGCCGATGATGCCTGCCGCGCCCGGACGATTTTCGATGATGATCTGCTGGCCGAGAGCGGGCGCGATATTCGCCGATAGCAGGCGAGCCGCCACATCATTCGAGCCGCCCGCGGCGATCGGGACGATCCAGCGAATCGGTTTCACTGGAAAGCTTTGCGCATGCGCCGCGCCGATTGCGATGCCAACGGCAATGAGGCCTAAGTGCAGGTGCCGGAACATATTGCATATCGAATGAGCGGACATGATCAGGACCCCGTCGGTACCGGAACGAATAACTTGTCGACCGGCATCACTCGATCGGTGATGCCTTGCTGATGCAAGTACTTCACCAGGGCATCCAAGGTCGGCCGGTTCGGTTCGACGCCATACGGCCAAGGATTGTCGCCCATCACTGCCTTGCGCTCCTCAAGATGCGCCGGCAACCACGGCAACATATTGCGTAGCGCGCCGGTGTAATCCATTTTCTTCAGTGCGAGGCGCTTTGATTCGCAGAGCGCGCGAAACAGGCTCGCCGCAACGGCAGGATGTTTTTCGTAGATGGCTTTGCGAATCGCGACCAGATGCATGATCGGAAATATCTTCGTGCGCCGATAGTAGTCCTGCTCCACCTCGACGAAGTTCGGAAACAGTCGCACGATGTTCGGGTCGGTGCCGAAGCCCTCTGGCATCAGCGCGCCAAACAGCGCGTCGATTTCGCCTGTCGATAGCATCTGCGACAACGACTTGCCGCTCGTATTGTTTTCGATATTGACCTTCTTGAGGAGGAGCGGCACGGTCGGGCTGCCATGGGCACCCGCCTTCTCGATCGCGCCTTGTACCCAGCGGATCTTCGACATGTCGACGCCGTAGTCGTTTTCCACCAAGCCGCGCATGAACACCGCTGCCGTCATCGTGTAAAGCGCGACGCCAATGCGTTTGCCTTCGAGATCCTTTGGCGTGCGAATGCCGGCGTTTTTGTTGACCGTTATGAAGCCATGGCGAAAGACACGCGACATGAACACCGGGATCGCCACGAACGGGCTGGTTCCAGCAGCCGTCCCGGCGATGAATTCCGAACTCGACATCTCCGCCGCGTCGTATTCCTGCCGCGCGCCCATTTTGTCGAAGATATCGCGAGGGTCATCGTTGGGGATGAGTTCGAAGTCGATGCCTTCTGGTTTCACTTCACCGGAATAAAGAGGAATGACTCTGTCATAAAGGCCGCAGCCGAAGCGGATTGTAGGGAGGCTCATGGAAGTTGTCGCGCGCCAGCGCAAGCGGTCGTGGAGGAGGTGCGTACTCTGGAGAAGAAGCGAATCACCGTCAAGCCGTGGCGCATAATTGATGATTTACACGTATGGAGTGATCGTTGATGGGCAGTACGCTGTTGGTCGCATTTTCGCTCGATGAGGCGGCGCGCAAGGTCGTGATCGAGGCGCTGGACGGCGCCGCCGAATTGGTGTGCCTGACTGATCTTGCCCCGCATCAACGCGGCGCAGCGCTCAGCGCCGCCACGGTCGTGCTGGTACGGGACTTGAAGCCGTTTCTCCCCGAAGAACTTGCGCTCCTTGGCAAAGTGCGTCTCGTGCAATGCATCACCGCAGGCGTTGACTACCTGCCGCTCTAGCAATTGCCGCCCGCGGTGCCGGTCGCGGCGAATGGCGGCGGTTATGCCGAACCGATGGCCGAGCATGCACTGGCGATGGTGTTCGCAGCGGCCAAGCGCATCATCGTCGAGCATGCGGCCTTGGCGCGTGGCGAGTTTCGTCAACAGATCGAAAATCGCATGCTGGCCGGCAGCGTGTGCGGCATCTTCGGCTTTGGCAGCATCGGTATCGCAACAGCGCAAATCATGCGCAGCGTGGGCCTGCGGGTACATGGCATCAATCGCTCCGGCACTGGGCATCCGTTATTGGAGTGGGTCGGAACGCCCGATCAGTTGGACACCATGCTCGCTACCGCGGACGTGCTGGTGATTAGCGCACCATTGACCCAGTCCACCGTGGGTTTGTTCGGGGCGCGTGAGCTTGCCTTGATGAAATTGGATGCGATCCTCGTCAACCTCGCGCGTGGCGAGATTATCGATGAGGCCGCGCTCTTTGCACACTTGCAGGCGGCACCGACTTTTACCGCTTGCATCGATGCATGGTGGGTCGAGCCGATTCGGCATGGCGCGTTTCGGATGGATCATTCCTTCATGACGCTACCGAATGTGATCGCCTCACCGCATAACTCCGCGACCGTTCCGGGCTCGCGGCCGGCAGCATTGCGCCGCGCCGTAGAGAACTGCCGGCGGGCCCTGGTCGGTGAGCCGGTTCAGTATGTCGTGTCCGACGAGCATCGCATGCGATAACCCGCCGCAATCCCATCTGGCGGCGGTAGACTCAGGCCTAAAGGAGGTTTTTATGACTCGACGTATACGTTTGCTGGTGGCAGCTTGCATGACCGTTTTCGCAGTGGGGGCCGGGGCGCAGGCGTGGCCTTCGAAACCGATTCGACTGGTGGTGAACTTCGCTGCCGGTGGCGTCACCGACGTGGCTGCGCGCGCCATTGCACCGCTTATGGCCGAAGCCTTGGGCCAGCCGGTCATTGTCGAGAATCGTGTTGGCGCGGGCGGCAATATCGGCATGGAGGGCGTCGCACGATCAGCACCGGATGGCTACACGCTGCTCCTTACCTCTGACGGTGCGGTGCTCATCAATCCGCATCTGTTCAAACTTGGCATCGATGTCGCCAAGGATCTGCAGCCAGTCGCGCTTGCGGGTCGTTC
>CAMDRJ010000131.1 GCA_945906755.1 Klebsiella pneumoniae
GGCTTACGGGTACCAGGGTGACAACTCCATTCGCATACGACACCTCGAGTAAATCGTCGGGTTTAAGTTGTGCTGCCGCAACAATACGCGAGGGAAGTGTAATTTGATGCTTGGGCCTTACACGCACTTGTGACATGGCAGGCTCCGACTCAATAGTAAAAAGTAGGAATTTACAATAACATTCCTACTTACTTGCCGCAAGCGTCAGTCTTTTCCATTGCGGTATGAGCATGAAATAGCGTTACTGGAGCGTTTCGGGCCATGCCGCGCAGGGGTTCGATCATCAAGGAAACCGGCGATGCTTTGCAGACTCAGCACTTTCTGCCCCGCGCGCGGCCCCGTCACAATGCGAAAAGCGCTCAACCATCGCGTGCCGCCGCTTGATAAAAATCGCAGGGAAAGAAGAGAACCCTTCCTTAGGGAGGTCATCCGGTGGCAACCCAGCCGAACGGGTAGGATTGCCGACGACGGTCCTATTCGAACCGATGCGGAGAAAACACAATGCGATTCACCCTGCAATTTCTTACGTTATTTGCAAGCGCGCTGATCGCTTCGCTCGCCCATAGCCAAACATTTCCCAACCGGCCGATCCGCATGGTCGTCACCGCTGCCACCGGTGGCATCACCGACATCATGGCGCGCGTCATGGCGGAACCGATGGGTCGTACGCTTGGCCAGCCATTGATCGTCGAGAACCGGCCCGGCGCAGGCGGCAATATCGGCACGGAATTCGTGGTGAAGGCGCCGCCCGACGGCTATACATTGGTGATCGTCAATGTCGGCACCATCGCGATTCATCGGTGGATCTACGACAGCATGCCGTTCGATCCGATCAACGATCTGGTGCCGGTCGCACCGGTGGGTGATGGTGCGAGCATTCTCGCGGTCCACGCCAAACTACCGGCCCGCACGCTGAAGGAGTTCATCGAACTCGCCAAAGCCACGCCACGGAAACTGAACTACGGTTCGGCGGGTAACGGCACGATGCCGCATCTTTCCGCCGAGGTGTTTGCACACATGACGGGCACACAGTTTGTGCATGTGCCGTACAAAGGGGCCAATCCCGCTGCGGTCGATTTGGCCACCGGACAAATCGATGTCGCGTTCATCGCCTACGGCTCGATGCGCGCGCAAATGGCCGCCGGGCATGTCCGCGCGTTGGCAGTGGGCTCGAAAGAGCGTCTTGGCGCATTAGCCGATGTACCGACGTTCGACGAAGCGGGCCTGCCGGGCTATGACGTCACCAACTGGTTCGGCGTGTTCGCACCGAAAGGCACGCCCCGTGACGTGGTAGCCACACTCAATACGCATATCGGCCGGATTTTCGATGACGCACCAACGGTGAAGCGACTGCAAGACGGTGGCATTGTGCCGATGCGTGAATTCCCTGATGCATTCGCCAAGCGCATCATTGCCGACGATGCGAAGTGGCGCGACGTGGTGCGTCGCATCGGCGTGAAAGCTCAATGAGCACACTCGATCGATATCGCGTCTCACCCGGCAAGCCATTCGAGATCGCCGATCGCGATCCGGATGATCGGAGCGAGCGTTCGAAGACCGGAAAAGGGGCCGACGAAGAGGTGCTCGCCCGCCTTGCCGCTGAGCTCGATACACTCCAGGACGTGCTCTATGCGCAGTCCAAACACCGCATCCTTCTGGTGCTGCAAGGCATGGACACCAGCGGCAAGGACGGTACGATCCGCAATGTATTCAGTGCCGTCGATCCGCTTGGCGTGCGCGTTGCGTCATTCAAGGTGCCCTCGACCGAAGAGCGGGCGCGCGATTTCCTGTGGCGCATACACAAGGAAGTGCCGCGCGATGGTGAGATCGTCATCTTCAATCGCAGCCACTATGAAGACGTGCTGATCGTTGCGGTCCATGGCTGGATCGACCAGGCGGAATGCGACCGGCTTTACCGGCACATCAACGAATTCGAACGGGCGCTCGCCGAAACCGGTACGACGATCATCAAATGCATGTTGCATATATCGAAAGACGAGCAGAAGGCTCGCCTTGAGGAACGCCTCGCTGACCCGACCAAGAACTGGAAGTTCAATCCCGGTGATCTGAAGGAACGCGAGCGCTGGGACGATTACATGGAGGCGTATTCGCGCGCGATTACGGCGACCTCCACCGACTGGGCGCCATGGTATGTGGTGCCGGCCAATTCAAAGACCAATCGTAATCTGCTCATCCTTCGCTTGCTGATCGAACGGCTCAAGGCGCTTGAACTGAAACACCCCGATCCCGCGCCGGGCCTCGACGAAATCAAAGTGACATGACCGCCGCCATCTACGGCATCAAGAACTGCGACACGATGAAAAAGGCCTTCACATGGCTGGACGCGCATGGTGTTGATTACACCTTCCACGACTACAAGAAGGACGGCGTGCCGGTTGCCAAGTTGAAAACCTGGGCGCAAGCCGTCGGCTGGGAAAAGCTGGTCAATATGCGCGGGCCGACCTTTCGCAAGATTCCGGAAGTCGATCGCGAGAGTCTGAATGCCGCGCGCGCCATCAAACTGCTTGAAGAATATTCGAGTGCGATCAAGCGTCCGATCGTCGAGGTCGACGGCCAGTTCGCCGTGGGCTTCGATCCGGAAGAATTCGCGCAGGTGTTCGATAAGAAGCGCTGAACGTTTCAATCAATCCAACGGGAGCCACCATGCCAAAAGCCAAACGCACCAACATCGTTTCCGACAAACTCCATATGCGGGTTGCCAACGGCAAACCGATCTTTCCGCATGCCGTGTCGGTCGAGGGCAAGCGACTGATCTGTGTCTCCGGCCAACTGGCCTGGGACGCAAAGGGCAATGGCGTGGGCAAAGGCGACATGCGGGTGCAGATGCGTCAGGTGTGCGAGAACATCAAAGAAGCGTTGCGGGCCGCAGGCGCCGGTCTGGAAGACATCGTCAAGACCAACACCTATGTGACCGATATGGACGAATTCTTCAAATGCATCGACGTCCGGATGGAATACTTCGGCCCGGGATTTCCGACCAGCACAACCGTCGAGGTACGCCGCCTTGCGCATCCCGATATGGTGATCGAGATCGAAGCAATGGCCGTGGTGGACGCGTAATAGCGGCATGGCCCTTTGAGATCGGTACCAACATAACCAGCCTCAGAACACTCGACGAAAGGAAACCAGCAATGCCCACCATCCGAAATGGCGACGCGACGATCTACTACGAAGAGCACGGCAAAGGTTTCCCGCTTCTCGCGTTCGCGCCGGCGGGTCTGAAGTCCGTCATTGACGTATGGAGCCAGCCCATGGCGCCGATGAACGCAGTCACGGAATGGTCGGGGACCTACCGCGTCATTGTCATGGATCAGCGCAATGCGGGCGGCAAGTCTCGCGCACCGATTACCGCGCGGGACGGATGGGACAGCTTCACGTCCGACCACCTCGCCGTGCTCGATCATCTGAAGATAGACAAGTGCCACCTGTACGGCCAATGCATCGGCGGATCGTTCATTGCCAATCTGCTCAAGAAACAGCCGCAGCGTGTCGCAGCGGCAGTATGGGCACAGCCGATCGGGCGCATTGGCCCGATGAAACCCGGCCGCAACGCCAACTTCGAGGGATGGGCGAAGAGTCTTAACGATCATCCTGAGGCGACCGAACAGATCATCGAACAGTTCCATCGCAATCTCTATGAGCCGGACTTCCTCTACAGCGCGGACCGCGCGTTCGCCAGGAACTGCAAGACTCCGTCGCTCTTGCTGGCGGGCAATGACGAAGCGCATCCGCGGGTGATTTCCGATGAACTCTCGAAACTGCTGCCCAATGTGGAGTACGTACTGGAATGGAAAGCCGGCCAGCCGTTAGAAGAAGCACGGCAGCGCGTCAAAGCGTTCCTCGCTCGACATACACCCACCTGAAAGGACCGGAATGAATGCCCGACTCGAACCGATCACCAGCGTACGTAACCCGTGCTCCCCGGAGGAATGGCAGTTGCGCGTGCAATTGGCGGCAGCCTATCGGATCGTCGACTACTACGGCTGGACCGAACTGATTTTCGGCCACCTCACCATGCGGGTGCCGGGGCCGGAGCGACACTTTCTGATCAATCCGTTCGGGCTTGGCTATGAAGAAGTGACGGCCTCGAACCTCGTGAAGATCGATCTCGACGGCAACATCATCGGCCAGAGCGACTACCCGATCAATCAGGCGGGCTTCGTGATCCATTCTGCGATCCACGCCGCGCGGGAAGATGCGCACTGCGTCATGCATACGCATACCCGCGCGGGCATGGCGCTCGCCGCGTGCAGCGCCGGGCTCTTGCCGATCAGCATGACCTCGACCCCTTTCTACGGCCGCGTCGCGTATCACACGTACGAGGGCGTGACCGTCGAAGTCGATGAGCGCGAACGCCTTGCGCACGATCTCGGCCAGCTCAACGCGATGATCCTCGTGAACCACGGCATTCTCGCGTGCGGGCGGACAATCCCGGAAGCGTTCCTAAGACTTTATCGCCTGGAACGCGCGGCGCAGGTGCAGCTCGATGCGCAGTCGATGAACCATCCGCTTTCAATCCTCCCGGATGATGTAGCGCGCCGATCAGGCGAGCAAATGGACGGCTTCGGACGTGAAGCCACAAACGGCAAGTTCGGAGAGTTGGAATTTGCTTACCTGATGCGAAAGATGGATCGGATTGACGCGTCGTATCGGGAGTAAAAAAGAGATATAGGCAAAAGGTAAGGCCTGACACTAACGACCCTCTGCAAACTGGAAATTCTCTATGAACATGCCCGGAATTGAATTTCTCATTGATCGAAAAGGCAACAAGAAGGCAGTACTGATCGATCTCAAGAAACACAAAGGTCTGTGGGAGGACCTTTATGATGCGTATATAGCGCATCGGCGGCGCAATGAACCCAGAGAGTCATTGGCCAAGGTTAAACGAATGATCGAGTCGAAGGCCAAGCGCGAGACGCATGGCTGATTATTCCGTTGTCTTTGCGCGTTCCGCGAGCAAGGAACTGCGGTTGCTCGATTCACCAGTGGCCGTTCGAATTCTCAAGCGCATCGAGGCCCTCGGTCAGAATCCCCGGCCAGCCGGAGCGATAAAGTTAGAAGGTGCAATGGATCTTTGGCGCATCCGCGTTGGGGAGTGGCGGGACATTTATCGAATCGCCGAGCGCGAAAGCATGGTTGACATCGTAGCCGTTCGCCACCGTCGTGAAGCCTATCGATGATTGCTGCCCTTCATGAAATCGAAACCCTCTTCCGCTACCTCTAAAACGCCACGTCTGCGCGTTGGCTTAAAGGAAGTCAGCCGCAAGGTATTCGCCGCGGCGGTCAATGAGCGATTGGGCAGGCAACGCGTGTCAATCATGCTGGATGGCGCAATCATTGCGTTCTTCAAGGCCAAGGCTGGCGAGCGCGGCTAAGGCGCGCAAGCTGCTTGTCCCGAACTTGCGCCAGCCATACGCCACCCATTGGTGCGCCGCGTCGTGTATTCGCGATATTTGAAAACCACGTTCCGCTCGCAATGAGAATCCATTCACCATCCGGAAGAATGAATCTCTTCTTGCCGTATTCAATGGTTCCTAAGACGGAGCTATTGAGCGGTAGGCCGTCCAGTTTTTGTTGTGCAAACGCGTACTGACCGACAAGGAGAGCAATGGTTATGGCAAGAAGTTGCTTCATTACTGCCCTCCTTAAGAGGTGTTGCACTACCCCACCACCCGCATCACCGCCTCGATTTCGACGCTGATCTGATTCGGCAGCGAGCCCATCCCGACCGCTGATCGCGCATGCCGCCCGCGATCGCCTAACACCGCGACGAATAGATCCGAGCAGCCGTTGATCACCTTTGGTTGCTCGCCGAATCCGGGCACTGCATTGACCATCCCCAGCACTTTCAGCACTTCGACCTTACCAAGATCGCCCGCCGCCGCGCGTGCCGCCGCGAGCAACTGTAAGCCCACGATCTTCGCGTGCTCGTAGGCCTGCTCGATGGTGACATCACGACCCACCGTGCCGACGATGAACGTGCCATCCGGCCGCCGAGGCCCTTGGCCCGATAGATAGATCGTATTGCCATCGCGCTTATAGGGCACGTAGTTGCCGACCGGCGTTGGGACGGGCGGCAGCGTGAGACCCATCGATTGCAGTTTTTCTTCCGGCGTCATGATGTGCTCCTGATAGAGAGGGGATGGGCGTCGGGCGATTGTAGCAAGCTACGTTGCGGCGGCTGCGCGCACGTGGCTTCATGGCGTATGCTTTGCGTTCACAAGAAACGACCTCTGGAGAGACAATGAAGGTACTACTTGCGATCGTATTGTTGCTTGGCATGGTGAACGCCCAGGCCCAGGACGACTATCCATCCCGGCCGGTCAATATCATCGTGCCGTTCCCGCCCGGTGGTGTGGCGGACTTGAACGCGCGCGCCGCCGCCGAAGTGCTCACGCGGCTTCTCAAACAGCCGTTCGTATTAGTGAGCCGGCCCGGTGCTGGCGGCGCAACCGGCAACGCGCAGGTGGCCAACGCGAAACCGGATGGCTACACGCTTCTCGCGGGCCTGGCGAGCATGGTCGTCATTCCGCCCGCTGAACGTCTTGGCGGGAAGGAACCTTCCTATCAGTTGGAACAGTTCCTGCCGATCGCGCTGATTTCGGCCGATCCGCTGATGTTCATCGTGCGCACCGAGAGCCCGCTTAAGACCATCCATGAACTCATCGCGGATGCAAGAGCACGTCCCGGCAAATCGTCTTATGCGTCATCCGGCATCTACGGCAACATCCATCTCGCGGTGGAGATGCTCGCGCACTCGGCAAACCTTAATTTTCTGCACGTGCCCTATTCCGGCGGCGGCCCTGCCAATACGGCAGTGCTCTCGGGTCATGTGGACTTCACGCTAGCTGGTCCGTCCTCCGCAGGCTCATTCATCAAAGGCGGCAAAGCCCGCGCGTTGGCGGTCACTGGCGTGAATCGCCTTGCGGTGTTTCCGGAAGTGCCCACCTTGAAGGAACTCGGCTACGACGTTGACTTCATCATCTGGTGTGGCTTGTTGGCGCCGGCTGGAACGCCTGCGCCCATCATGCAAAAGCTGCGGGATGCGATGCGCCAAGTGTCAACGGATCCCTCCTTCAAAACAATGATGGATAGGATCTCGACGCCGATCGACTACCGCGACGGGCCCGAATTCCAAAAGCTGTACGACAGCGACGCCAGGCGTCTTGCGGAGACGATCAAACGGATCGGTCGGCTGGAGCAGACTAAGTAGAAACCAGTTGTGGCGCATAACTGGTTTAGAGTGTTGGAAGGTACCTCCGCCGAGGCTGCCGAATGCCAACTGCTGAAAGACGAAAGGATCCGATGAACACCGTATTCGTTCGACAGGCGATGTCCGCGGTTGTAGTTTGCGGGACGCTGCTGGGCTGCTCCTCGGGCCTCGTTAACGTTTCGCCGCTACCACCTCTTAAATATGAAGTTCTCGGCAAGGCTTAGGGGTCAGGTTGCGGGTCACTTGGCGTCGTGGCCACCGCGTATTACGCCATCCCGATCGGCCTGAACTCGCGAGTCGCAAATGCTTACCAGGAAGCAATCGATAGCGTTTCGGGTGCGACTGGGCTTATCAACGTGGAAGTAAGCGAGTCGTGGTTTTGGTGGGGAATCGGCACAGCGCGTTGCGTGACGATTACCGGCGACGCAATCAAGGAGTCCGGACGATGAAATTCGCTTGCCGCCAAATTCAAATAGGGTTAGCGATTCTTGCCGGTCTAGTCGTGTTCGGATGCTCAAGTGGGCCAATCAAACTTTCTGGCGTCACGAACACGCAAAGCGTCGACACCGCAAAAGGTCGACAGATCTCTGCATCGGCGAGCGGTTTCCAGCTTCTCTTGCTTATCCCGATCAATATCAACTCCCGGCACGAGCGAGCCTTTGAAAGCTTGAAAAGTCAGGCGGGAGGCGACCAGATCGCCGACATCAAAATTCGCGAGTCTTGGGCATATGCATTCGTCGGCACGGTGTACACGACGACAATCGAGGCGACTGCTTTTCCACGAAAGCCCTGAAGATCGCAGGCGCTACGCTACGGGAAACGCAGCGCCATCATTGATAAGCAGACTAAGCTGGCGCGTGCTTCTCCAGAAAAGCAAAGAAGTGCTTGTTGAATTCCGCTGGATTCTCGGCCCACGGATAGTGGCCTGACGCGGGCACCACCGCGAACGTTGATTGCGCGATCATATCGGCGACCCGCTTCATTCCGGCAGGGTGGCCGGTCAGATCGACTTCGCCCGCGACAAGCAACGTCGGCACGGAGAGCGCTTTGATCATCGCCACCGCTTCGGTTTCCGGATACGCCTGGACTGCCTTCACCGCAGCCTGAACAGTCTTGGGCGGTGTGGCGGCCGCGACGATGCGCACCAGTTCCACTTCCGGGCCGGACGATGTGGGCCCGAGCATGCTGTTCACCACGATCAATTGCGCGGCGGCCGGATCGGCGCCAGGTGGTGGCGGCGCGCTTCGTTTGCGCACGAACTCTTCTTGCTCTTCCTTGGTCCGATTGCCGAAATAGCCGATCGTCGCGGTAATCACGGCGGCCTGCACGCGATCGCGCACCTTCGAGACGATGCGGGGCGTGATCTGCCCGCCCATGCTGTGTCCGAACACGACATTGCGCGCACTGCCGGTGGCTCGAATCAATGCCGCGCCCGCCTCGGCCACTGCATCAAAACTGAAATTCTCTGGTAGCGGCGAAAGCCCATAGCCGGGCGCTTCCCATGCGATGACGCGATAGCCGCGATCGATGAGCCGCTTGGTCTGAAAGCGCCAGTATTCCTTCGCGCCGTAGATGCCGTGCAGCAGGTAGACCGTCACCTTGCCGGCGTCGTTGGTGATCTGATGGTCAGGTAATGGCATGGCAGGTCCGGATGATTAGTCGAGACGGGATGGTAACGCGCCGATCGCTTTACGGCACAATCGCGGCATTAGTGACTTTCACGACCTTAACGAGGCAGCACGCAATGAGAAAAGCAGGATTCGCAATTGCCATTGGACTCGCCGGAATCGTCTGCGCGGGCCTCGCCATCGCCCAGGACTATCCAACCCGCGCGATACGCATGATCGTTCCGCTCACACCGGGCTCGGGCGCCGATATTGTCGGGCGTCTGCTCGCCAAGAAGATGAGCGAGACATGGGGACAGCCAATCATCATTGAGAATCGTGCTGGCGCCGGCACGCAGATCGGCACGCAAGCCGTCGCACGCGCAGCACCCGATGGCTACACGCTGTTGGTACAGTCGGCCTCGCATGCGGTGAATCCCGCGCTTTATAAGAGCTTGCCGTACGATTCACAGAAGGATTTCGTCGATGTGGCATTGCTTGCATCGACACCCTATGTGATGGTCGCGGGCAGTTCAGGCCCCTATCGAACCCTTGGCGCATTGATCGAAGCCGCGCGCGCGAAACCAGGTGAGATCCCCTACGCCTCGGCCGGCATCGGCACGTCCACCCATTTGGTGGCCGAGTACTTCGCGCTCCTTGCCAAGGTGAAGCTCTTGCATATCCCGTACAAAGGTTCGGCAGAGGCGATTCAGGACACGCTGGCCGGTCGCACCGCAATCTACATGGCCCCTGCCAATGCAGCGATGGGCCATCTCAAGGAAGGCAAGCTCATCGCGCTTGGCGTGGGAACGGAGCGGCGCACCTCCGTCCTGCCCGATGTGCCAACGATCGCCGAGCAAGGCGTGCCCGGTTACGCGGTGAATCTGTGGTTCGGCATGTGGGCGCCCGCCGGCACGCCGGCCCATATCGTCAATCGATTGAATGCCGAGGTCGCACGCAGCGCTGCCTCGCCAGAGATTCGCGAGCAGTTCGTCAGGCTTGGCATGGAAGCGGTGCCGATGTCCCCCGAAGCATTCGCGAAGTTCGTTCGCGCGGAGACAGCGGTGAATCATCGTATCGTCACCGAAGGCAACATCGAACGGCAATGAAAGCGGCTTGGGGATACTCAGGGAGACAAGGGGGTCGTGCGAACTGACCATTTGTCTGAAGGCACATGGTGGGGGGGCAGAAGAAGAATCGGCATCAGGCTGCAGTGCGCCAGCCCAGGAAAGTATCAATCCAAGCTGTGACGCGAGTTCGTTCTTTCAGGTGTTCAGCTTGGGTGGCAGGAGCAGCCACCCGACCATGCTCAATAGCAGTACGATCAGCGCGGCGTTTTGCGCCATCCGCCAGCGGCGGCCACCCCGGCTGAGAAGATCGATGGATTCGACATAGAGGACCTGGCAGGCGCCATTGCCTGAATCGGTCCGCGTCTCGCTGCTGACGCGCGCGCCCGCGCGACCAGCAATCACGTAATCGACCAGGTATCCCTGGACGCGGATCTGGTCGCCGATGCGGATGCTGCGCAACACTTTCGCCACGGCGGGATCGTCCGTCACCATGTGATTGTTCGATACCTCGTTTTGATTGAATGCGCTACCTGCTTGGGCTGACGACCAACGCCAATGGCACTCCCATTGGTTGTTGGAAAAGCTCACGTTCTTATAAGCACCGGACTCCGCGTTGCCGCCCCAGACCACGCAAAGGTCCATGAGATTGATGTGATCACCCCATTCCTTGTGCGCGTAGTCCCACCAGGTGTCTGAATGATGCAGGCTCACTACCAGCGCGCTGATCTCGTAGGTGTAGCGCGGCTGAATGCGATAGTCGACGCCATTCACCGACGTCGCAATCGGTTGCCTATGCACGCGAATCTGCTTTGGTTCATCGAGGAGCTCAGGCTTTAACTGGGCGGGCGATGGCAGCACGTCTTTCATCCACCAAGACACGCCGGCGGTGAGCAAGCTTGCGATCATCAAATAGCGAACGAGGGTGTGCATCGATCCGAATAAGCGGCGAGGATTGAGAGGAGCGCCCGGCAACCTGCATTGTCGTACGCGAGAGAGGCGATTCGAAATCCGAATAGAATCGGCGGAGGGAGAAATCATCATGCGAAATCTGATTGCTGCACTGCTTGTCGTGTCGCTTGGCGTCGCCTCGGCGGCCGATGCCCAAATCGCTCCGGCGCGAACTTGGCCCGAGTTGCGTGAGGCCGTGCTCGATCGCGTCAAGCGGCAAGCCTATCCCTTGAACGGCTACCAGATCGACGATGTGCAGGCAATCCTCGCGAAAATCGATTCACTCGACCGCGACCAGTGGGCCCGTGCGTGGAGCGAGATGGGCGAGCGCTATTGGAACGATGCGCGTGCGAAAGAGGCGAGCGATCGTGGCCACGCGCGCGAAGCGTATCTCGCCGCCTGGCGATATTTCTCATTTGGCGCCTGGCCTACGCAAAATTCCCCGGAAAAGAAACGCGCACATGGCCGTGCCACTGAAGCGTTTCAAGCCTATGCGCGGTTCGCCGATCCGCCGATCGAAGTTGTGCGCGTACCGTTTGAAGGCAAGTCGATCGTCGGCTATCTGCAATTCCCGGCGAACCAGAAAAAACCCGCACCGATTGTTCTGTCGATCGGCGGGCTGGATGGCTACAAGGAATTCGTCGTCGAACAATACGGACCGGACTACGTCCGCGCGGGCCTTCCTTACCTTGCACTCGACATGCCGGCCACCGGTGATTCTCCGATCGCCAAGATCGATGTCGGTGCCGAGCGCGTCTACTCGCGCCTGATCGATGCGCTCATCGCGCGCGGGGATATTGACGCCAAGCGGATCGGCCTGCAGGGCGTCTCATGGGGTGGCCACTGGGCCTCGCGCCTGGCGTATGTCGAACGCGCCCGCCTGCGCGCGGTGGTCAACTGGGGCGGTCCAACGCACGGTTACTTCCAGCGCGACTGGCAATTGAAGGCGCTTGGCACGCGGGAATACTTGTTTGACCTGTTTGCCGCCCGCGCCGGTGTGTACGGTGCGACGACGCTTGAAGAGTTTCTCGCCTACGGACCGCGCATGTCGCTGCAGGAGGGCGGCCTGATCGGCAAGCCTTCGGCGCCGACTCTGCTCGTCAATGGCGCCCGCGATACACAGGTGCCGATCGATGATCTCTATCTCGAGTTGCGCGCCGGAACACCGAAAGAAACATGGGTCAACCCGGAAGGCGGACATATCGGTCGCAATCGCGACTGGTCCGATGGACGGATCTTTCGCGAAGTGATCGTGCCGTGGTTCCAGCGGCGGTTGCAGTAGGTCGATGTACCGCGGGCGACGGTAATCTTGGCTTGTAGCGATTACCTGCAGAGGTCGAGGAGAAAGGGGTCACATGTTGTATTGTGATATCCCGTGTACCACCGATGATTATTCGCAATGCCAATGACTACGCTTTTTTCCAACTGACTAACTGACTATGTGACTGAAGTCAGAACGCGTTTGGTCAAAAGAAGAATCGGGGTCAGGTTGCAGTGAGGCAGCCTACGAAAAAGTATCAAAACAAGACCTGATTAGCAATGAAACTCCGCCACCGTCCGCAGGCGCGAATCGGTCCAGGCGCCGGTGGTAGCGGCGGCTTTAATCAGTCGCCGAAGGATGGCCTTGAGTTGAAAGCGCCGGTTGAATCGATACTGGGCCTCAGCGAGATAGCGA
>CAMDRJ010000132.1 GCA_945906755.1 Klebsiella pneumoniae
TCTGCCCTCCACGGTCGAGCATTCCACGCCCAACATCTTTGCGGACATGATCGAGTGGATGCATCGCCACCTCGCCCGACGCGATTCCATCGTACTGTCCGTACATCCGCACAACGATCGCGGCACCGGCACCGCCGCCGCCGAGCTTGCGCAGATGGCTGGTGCTGATCGGGTGGAAGGCTGCCTGTTTGGCAACGGCGAACGCACGGGTAACGTCGATGTCGTGAATCTCGCGCTTAACCTCTATGCGCAGGGCATCAACCCCGGCCTCGATTTTTCTGACATCGATGAGATTCGCCGTTGTGTTGAATACTGCAATCAACTGCCGGTGCATCCACGCCATCCCTATGCGGGCGATCTCGTCTACACATCGTTCTCCGGTTCGCATCAGGACGCCATCAAGAAGGCGTTCGCTGCGCGCCAGGACGGCGATATCTGGGAGATGCCTTATCTGCCGATCGATCCGATGGATGTCGGGCGCAGCTACGAAGCCGTGATTCGGGTGAATAGCCAGTCCGGCAAGGGCGGCATATCCTATTTGCTCGAGACCGAGTTTGGCGTCGCATTGCCGCGTCGATTATCGATTGAATTCAGCCAAGCCGTGCAGGCGGTGACCGATGCGTCCGGCAAGGAAGTGCTGGCCGAAGACATCTGGAGCATTTTCCGCACCGAGTATCTGGATGCGGCAACACCCTACCGATTCATCAGCCATGAGGTCGCCGCCCACGGCAACGAGATCGAACTGTCCGCACAGATCATCCACGATGGCAAGAAGCATCAGGTGCGAGGAACCGGCAATGGTCCGATCGATGCGTTCGTGCGCTCGATCGCCAGTGCCACGCAAGCGTCCGTACGCGTGTTGGACTACGCTGAACACTCGGTCGGTGCCGGGGCGAATGCCACCGCGATTGCCTATATCGAAATGCGTGTCGGCGATGGTCCGGTACTGTTCGGCGTGGGTATGGATGCAAATATCGTGACGGCATCCTTGCAGGCGATCGTTTCCGGATTGAATCGCGAGGCACGCCGGATCGAAAAGAGAGCCGTCATCGATCTGCAGAGATAATGGTCCATAGCGGCTAACGAAGGAGTAGCGTGGTGGTGGAAAAAGTACAAGCGGCGGTTCGAACCGGACCGAGAAAGACCGAGTTTCGTGAATATCCGATGCCAGACGTTCCGGACGATGGCGCGCTCATGAAGGTGGAAGTGGCCGGCATCTGCGGGACCGACGTCAAGCTCTACAAGCATCCGCCCTCCAATGCGCCGGTAATCATGGGCCATGAAAACATCGGCTACATCGCCAAAGCCGGTCGCGAATTCACGCGACGCAAGGGGCTGAAGGAAGGCGATCTGGTCTTCCCGGAACACTATGTCACCTGCGGACAATGCGAGTGGTGTCATGCCGGGCAGTACCGTCACTGCAAACTGACCGATTGGCGCTTCAATCCGGACGCTATCCGCTATGGTTACACGTCTGCCAACCGCGCCCCACATCTTTGGGGTGGCTTCGGGCAATACGTGTTTCTGCCCTGGAACGCCGTGCTGCACAAAGTGCCAGCCGGCTTGTCACCAGAATTGGCCGGCATCGTGACACCGATGGCCAATGGCATCGAATGGGCGCTCTTCGATGCGCAAGTGGGGTATGCCTCCACCGTGCTCATTCAAGGTCCCGGCCAGCAAGGGCTCTCGCAGGTGGTCGCGTGCAAGCAGGCGGGCGCCGATCTCATCATCGTGACCGGCACCTCGAAGGACGCCAAGCGCATGGAGGTGGCCAAGCTCCTCGGCGCCGACCACGTCATCGATGTCCACAAAGAAGATCCGCTCGCCCGCATCATGGCCATCACCGCAGGGCAGGGCGTCGATGTCGTGCTCGACTGCACGGCAGGCGCCGGGACCGCGCCGATTCTCCTCGCGGTCGATGCGCTGAAGCGCAAGGGGGGGACGCTGGTCGTGCAGGGCGAAATGAATGAATTCCCCAATTTCCCGCTTGGGCGCATCACGGTCAAGTACATCACCATCAAATGCGCGCGCGGCCATAGCTACAAGGCCTGCGAGCTGGCGCTCCAGCAACTGGCCTCGCATCGCTTTCCACTGGAAGCGGTGACCACGCACACCTTCGGCCTCAAGGACGCCGACCTCGCCATCAAATCAGTGGGCGGGGAGGGCGCACCGGACGTGATTCATGTGTCGTTGATGCCGTGGAAGTAGCGCCCTGCTAAATTATTTTGGTGGATCGTAGTCGGGCAATTTCAGCGGTATCCAGCGCAAGCAACCCCCGCAATATTTCGTCCGTATGCTGCCCAAGCAATGGCGGCGGCTGGTCATAGGTGATCGGCGTCGCGGAAAATTTCATTGGGCTCGCCACCGAGGGCACCGTCCCGCTTAATGGATGCGGAATGTCGACGCGCATATTGCGATGCTGCACGTGCGGGTCTTCGAATACTTCTTTCATGTTGTTGATCGCGCCGCACGGCACGTTGGCCGCTTCGAGGTCGCGAATCCATTGCTTGCTTGGCCGTTCCAGGATGATCGCTTTGACGATCGGAATCAGCAGGTCGCGATGCTTTAGGCGTTCCGGATTGGTCTTGAAGCGCGGATCGGTGGCGAGCTCCGGTCGGCCTGCTTCCTTGCAGAAGCTCGCAAACTGGCTGTCATTGCCTACTGCGAGGATGATGAATCCATCGGCCGAGGGAAATACTTCATAGGGTGTGATGTTGACATGCGCATTGCCCCAGCGCTTCGGGATGTTGCCCGACACCCAGAAGTTGAGCATCTGATTCGCATTGAATGCCACGATTGAATCGAAGAGCGCCATATCGATGTACTGACCGATCCCAGAAATTTGCCGGTAAGTCAGCGCCGAGGTCACCGCAAGGGAGGCGTACATGCCGGTAAGCACATCGGTCACTGCGATCCCCACTTTTTGCGGACCGCCACCTGGGAGTTCATCACGTTCACCGGTGATACTCATCAAGCCGCCCATGCCTTGAAACACGAAGTCATAGCCGGGGCGATTGGCATAGGGACCATCCTGGCCGAAGCCGGTCACCGAGCAGTAGATGAGCCCGGGATTGATCTTGGCAAGATCCGTGTAACCAAGCCCGTAGCGTTGCAAGTCACCGACCTTGTAGTTTTCCAGTAGCACATCGCAATGTGTGATGAGCTGGCGGATTAGGGCCTGACCATCCGGCTTTGAAATATCGACCGTAACGGATTTCTTGCCGCGATTCACCGAAAGAAAGTACGCCGATTCGCGCGTTTCCTTGCCATCGCGGTCTTTGAGCCATGGCGGGCCCCAGGTGCGCGTGTCATCACCAGTGCCCGGTCGCTCGATTTTGATCACTTCGGCGCCAAGATCGGCCAGATTTTGTGCGGCCCAAGGGCCGGCGAGAACGCGGGTGAGATCGAGCACCCGAATATGGGAAAGCGGTCGTGTCATTGTTCGGGTTTCACGTTAGCGGCAACGATCACCTTCCGCCACTTGGCAATTTCATCACTCAGAAATTGCGTGGAGGCCTCAGGGGTTCGTCCAAAGGATTGAATTGCGAGCTGCGTGAATCGTTCGCGCAGATCTGCCGTGGCAATGGCGCTCGCGATCTCCTGCGAAATGCGATTGACGATGTCGGTCGGGGTACCGGCCGGCGCGAGGATCATGACCCATGTCGCCGATTCAATCGCGGGTCCGCCGGCCTCAAGCACCGTGGGAACCTCTTGTGCACCCGGCACGCGCTCACTGGCGAACATTGCAAGCGCTTTGATCTTGCCGCTTCGCACATGCGGCATCATCGAGCTTGGCGTGTCGCCCAGAATATGGATGTCACCGCCCATCAATGCCTGCAATGCGCCGGCCGTTCCCTTAAAGGGAATATGGACCATGTCGATCCCAGCGATCTGCTTCAACATTTCCGTGGTGAGATGGGCCGCTGCACCGATGCCACTCGAGCCAAACGACAGCTTGCCAGGATTGGCCTTCGCATAAGCGATCAACTCGCGCATATCTTTGACCGGGAGATTGTTCGCCGCGGTGAGGATAATCGGCGCGCTCGCCACATGCGAGACGACCGCGAAACTCTTCACTGCATCGAACGGCATCTTGCCCGCATAGAGCGTTGCGTTCGCTGCATGCGCGGCGATGACGGTGAGTAATGTGTAGCCATCCTGTGCCGATTTGGCGACCAGTTCAGCACCGATCATGCTGTTGGCACCCGGTCTGTTCTCGACCGTGATCGGCTGTCCCCATGTTGTTTGCAGCTTTTGCGTGACCAGGCGCGTCACCGTGTCGGTAATGCCACCCGGCGTGTACGGAACGACCCAGCGGATCGGTCTATGCGGATAGATTTGAGCTTGGCCCGCCCCCGCAGTCAATGTGGTGGCGGCAACGAGGAGGTATAGCGCGCGTTTGAGCATCAATGGAATTCTCACAAGGGATCGCCCGACGGCCGGCATTCTCGCACTTCTACCGGACCGTCTGGGCATGAGATTGGGAGACGGCGGCCGCATTGCTATAATCGAGCGCTTCGCCAATGCGGCTTCTCCGCACCTTCCGTTGCTCTTACTCTGACTATCCCATGAAAGTCCTCATCCCGATCAAGCGTGTCGTCGACTACAACGTCAAGGTGCGCGTCAAGGCCGACGGTACCGGTGTTGAAACCGCGAACGTCAAGATGTCCATGAATCCGTTCGATGAAATCGCGGTGGAGGAGGCCGTCCGTTTGAAGGAAGCGGGCGTTGCGACCGAAATCATCGCGGTGTCGTGCGGCATCACGGCTTGTCAGGAAACGCTACGCACCGCGCTTGCAATCGGCGCCGACCGCGCGATTCTGGTGGAGACCGATGTCGAATTGCAGCCTTTGGCGGTGGCCAAGCTCTTGAAAGCGATCGTCGCGAAGGAGAATCCGTCCATCGTGATTCTCGGCAAGCAGGCGATCGATGACGACTGCAATCAAACCGGCCAAATGCTCGCGGCGCTGCTTGGCTGGTCGCAAGCGACGTTCGCCTCC
Organism: Klebsiella pneumoniae; assembly: GCA_945906755.1. Lineage (GTDB taxonomy): Bacteria > Pseudomonadota > Gammaproteobacteria > Burkholderiales > SG8-39 > SHXR01. The sequence continues at coordinate 5,001 of CAMDRJ010000132.1, forward strand.
AAATTGAAAGTAAATGGCGACAAGGCCGATGTCACCCGTGAAGTCGATGGCGGCCTGGAAACGATCACCGTCACCCTGCCCACCATCGTGACCACCGATCTGCGCTTGAATGAGCCGCGCTATGTGACGCTGCCCAACATCATGAAGGCGAAGAAGAAGACGCTCGAAATTTTCAAGCCGGATGCACTCGGGGTGGATGTCACGCCACGCCTGGTCACCTTGAAAGTGGTGGAACCACCCAAGCGCAAGGCCGGTGTGAAGGTAGCCGACGTCAAGGCCCTGGTGGCCAAGCTCCGTAACGAAGCGAAGGTGATTCAATGAGCACGCTGGTCATCGCCGAACACGACAACAAAACCATCAAGGGCGCCACGCTCAATACCGTCGCCGCCGCGCAAAAGATTGGCGCATCGATCACCGTTCTGGTCGCCGGGAACGATTGCAAGGATGCGGCTTCGGCAGCATCGAAGATCGCCGGGGTCGCGAAGGTTTTGGTTGCCGAAGGCGCGCAGTATCGCGACCAACTCGCCGAAAATCTCGCCGCGCTGGTGGTGTCGATGGCGGGCGGATTCAGTCACATCCTCGCGCCGGCCACCAGCTTCGGCAAGAATGTGACGCCGCGCATCGCCGCCTTGCTCGATGTCGCGCAGATCTCCGACATCATCGAAGTGACCAGCGCCGATACCTTCGTGCGGCCGATCTACGCCGGCAATGCGCTCGCGACCGTGCAATCGAAAGACCGCATCAAGGTGATGACGGTGCGCACGACCGGCTTTGATGCGGTTGCCGCAACCGGTAGCGCCGCATCGATCGAGGCTGCGACGGCGCAAGCTGATAGCGGCCTGTCGAGTCTGGTCGGACGTGAGTTGACCAAGTCTGAGCGCCCCGAATTGACGGCGGCCCGCATCATTGTGTCGGGTGGTCGCGCGATGGGTTCCGCAGAGAACTTCAAAGTGCTGGAACCGCTTGCCGACAAACTCGGCGCGGGGCTCGGTGCGTCACGGGCGGCGGTCGATGCCGGCTATGCACCCAACGATTGGCAAGTTGGCCAAACCGGCAAGATCGTCGCGCCCGATCTCTACATCGCTTGCGGCATTTCGGGTGCGATCCAACATCTGGCGGGCATGAAAGACAGTCGCGTGATCGTCGCGATCAACAAGGACGAGGAAGCACCGATCTTCCAGGTCGCGGATTACGGCATCGTTGGCGATTTGTTTGTGATCGTTCCGGCGCTGGTGAAGGAACTTGGATAATTTGAGGAGCTGGCAATGAGCGAGTACCGCGCACCGATTCGCGACATGATGTTTGTCTTGACCGAGTTGGCGGGCCTTGACGAGGTCACGGCATTGCCGCCATTTGCGGATGTCAACGCGGAACTCGTCCAGCAGATCCTGGAAGAAAACGGCAAGTTCGCCACCGAGGTATTGTCGCCCTTGAATCAATCCGGCGACCAGCAAGGCTCCAAGTGGACGGCCGAAGGTGTCAAAACGCCCGATGGCTTCGGCGATGCGTATCGAAAATTTGTCGAGGGCGGTTGGAATGCCCTGCAATTCCCGATCGACTTCGGTCGACAAGGTCTGCCAAAGACGGTCGCGACACCCGTCATGGAGATGTGGAAGTCGGCGAACCTGTCGTTCTCGCTCTGCCCATTACTGACCGGCGGTGCGATCGAAGCGCTGCTGCTGCGTGGGTCGGATGCGCAGAAGGCCCAGTACCTGCCGAAGATGATTCAAGGCGACTGGACCGGCACCATGAATCTCACCGAGCCGCAGGCCGGGTCGGATCTTGCGCTGATCAAGAGTCGCGCCATACCGAAGGGCGATCACTACCGGATCTTCGGTCAGAAGATTTTCATCACCTATGGCGAGCACGACCTCGCCGAGAATATCGTGCATCTGGTGCTGGCACGCGTGCAGGATGCACCGGCCGGCGTGCGCGGTATCTCGCTATTTATCGTGCCGAAATTTCTTATCAATGCCGACGGCTCGCTTGGTGCGAGAAATGACGTGCGCTGCGTATCGCTGGAACACAAGCTTGGCATTCATGCGAGCCCGACCGCGGTGATGCAATACGGCGAGCAAGATGGCGCGATCGGTTATCTCATCGGCGAAGAAAATCGCGGCCTGGAATACATGTTCATCATGATGAATGCCGCGCGCTTCGCGGTCGGCATGGAAGGCGTGGCGATTTCGGAGCGCGCCTACCAACGCGCCGTCGACTACGCGCGCGACCGCATCCAAAGCCGCGAATTGGGTGGCTCCGGCAGCCAATCGGTGGCGATCATCAAACATCCGGATGTACGCCGCATGCTGATGACGATGCGGGCGCAAACCGAAGCCACGCGCGCACTCGCTTATGTGGTTGCGGCGGCAACCGATAAAGCGCACCACCATCCCGATGAGAACGAACGCAAGCGCCAGCAGGCCTTCGTCGATCTGATGATCCCGATCGTCAAAGGCTGGTCAACCGAAGTCGGCATCGAGGTGGCCTCGACCGGTGTGCAGGTGCATGGTGGCATGGGATTCATCGAAGAAACCGGTGCCGCGCAGCATCTGCGCGATGCACGCATCACCACGATTTATGAAGGGACGACCGGCATCCAGGCCAATGATTTGATCGGCCGCAAGCTCTCACGCGATGGCGGACAGACGGCGAAAGCGGTCATCAGCCAGATCAAGGCCTTTGATGGCGACTTGGGAAAGTATGCGAATTTGCAACTTGCGGCGATCCGCAAGCGGCTTGCTGCCGCAGCCGTGGCGACCGACGAATGCATTACCTGGATCGTGAATGGTGCCGGCCAGGATGTGCGTACGGCGTATGCTGGGGCTGTGCCATTTCTCAAGCTGATGGGCATTACGACCGCCGGTTGGCAAATGGCGCGGGCGGCCGTCATTGCACAACAGCGCATCACCGCGGGTGCACCCGACGCGTCGTTTTATCAAGCAAAGATAGTGACTGCGCATTTTTTCGCTGATCACTTTCTATCGCAAGTACCGGGGCTGCGTGATCAGGTGGTGCAGGGCGCGGCGAGCGTGATGGCGCTCGCAGAGGAACAGTTCTAGGGCGCCGAACAGCGCACCAGCCGATCGAAGGCGCGGTGCGCGCGTTCGTTTGATCGGCGATCGTCGAGCAAGCGGCGTTCATGATGCGCGGCGAGCACGATGCCGTACAACTCGAAGGTAAATTGCCAGGGGTCGACATCGGCGCGTAGTTCATGCGCATCGATCGCCATCCGCACCGCTTTTGCGATCGCGCCGCGCAATTCCCGTTGCCCCTCGGCCACGACATTACGCATTGGGCCCGGCCGATCGTCGTACTCCATCGCGGCGCCGACCAGCAGGCACCCACCGGGTGATTCATTGCAGCCATCCATATAGGCGAGCCAATGATCCATCAATGATTGCAGACGGATGAGTCCGGGCGGCTTTGCCATCGCCGGATCAAAGACCCGCTCGCGAAACAGTTGCTCAGCCCGCGCAAGGGTGGCCCGTTGCAGTTCTTCCTTGGAGCCGAAGTGCGCAAAGAGGCCGCTCTTTGACATGCTGGTACGAAGAGCCAACGAACCGATCGACAAGCCTTCGAGTCCCACCTGGCTCGCCAACGCCACCGCATCATTGAGGATCGATTCGCGTGTTCGCTCACCCTTTCGCAACGTGGGCGGTGGGAATCGTAGGTCCCGCAGACTCAATGGCTCATCCATAGACAATCATCGCAGAGGGTAACGGTATGAAAGTGGGTCGCGGCAGGTCCGGCGACCAGCAGACTTTACATCGACTCGATCAGAATGGCGATAGCTTGCAACGATCTATGACCGTAAGACCTTTCCGGCCTTCGCGTCAGTAAGACTGCCGTCAGTGTAGACCGTCTGGCCGTTGACGATCGTATGAAGCACACCGCGCGATGGCATCACCATGCGTTTCGCCCCGCCCGGCAAGTCAAAGCGACGCTCACCGCGATTGGACGAGCCAATCGTCTTTGGATCAAAGATTGCGATATCGGCGGCCAAGCCTTGCTGCAGGCGACCGCGATCCTTGATGCCAAAGAAATCGGCCGGGTCACTCGTTAAGCGGCGCACCCCTTGTTCGAGGCTCATGACCTGCTGATCGCGCACCCAGGTGCCAAGCAGAAAGGTCGGATAACCGGAATCGCACAACATATCGACATGCGCGCCGCCATCGCCCAGGCCGATCAGGATGTCCGGATTGGTGAGGATCTCTTTCATTCGCTCCGGGCGATTGTTGAACGTTGCCAGAGCGAATTCGATATCGAGATCATCATCGACCGTGAGATCGAGGAAGGTATCGACCGGGTCCTTACCAAGCGCTTTGGCAATCTCGGCGACAGTGCGTCCTTCAAACGGTTTGAGCGCAGCCGAATGGACTTCATGCACGGTCACGCGCGACCAGTTGCCGAAGGTCTGCGGTTTCTTGAGATCTTCGCGGAAATGATCGCGAAATGCCCGATCGCGATAGACCATGGCCTGCGCGGATTTCGATTTATCGGTGAACACGCGGTTCCAGGACGGAAACGCCGCGAATGAGAATGGATTCCTCATATTCACTTCGCGCGTCAATGGCAAGGGCGAGGTCTGCGGCCGCGCGCCACGTTTGATGAGCGGCGCGGCTTTCTTGAGCGTGTCGCGAACAGCCTCGGGAATATCGTCGCGATCGAACATCGCGATGAAGGTGACCGGCCGCGTGCTCTCGGCGAGCAGCAGATCGAGTAGATCGTATTGCTCGTCTTCCAGTACCGCGATCTGGCGTGTCACTGCGACTTCGATGGCGCCTTTGTTTTTTTCCTTCAGCACATTTGAATACGCGCGATATTCCGCTGCATCGGCATAGCGGCAACCGAGCGGTTTACCGCCGTAGCCGATATGTTGATTGAGCACCGTGCTGGAGAAACCAAACGCGCCGGCATCCATCGCTTCACCAAGCAGCGCCTTGATCTTTGTGGTTTCTGCCGGAGAGGCCGCACGCTCCATCGATTCGGCGCCCATCACATAATGACGGAACGGCGTAAGGGGTGCGAGGAAGGCGAGATTGAGCGCGGGCTTTCTGGCATCGGCCGCATTCATGAATTGTGGAAAGGTTTCCCAGTCCCAAGTAATGCCCGCATTCAGCACTTCAAACGGAATCGCTTCGACATTCACCAGATCGCGCATCGCCACTTCACGATCGCCCGGCCGGCAAGGCGCGATGCCGACACCACAGTTGCCCATGACCACGCTCGTCACGCCATGCCAGGGTGACGGGGTGACCGCGCCATCCCAGCAGATTTGCGCATCGTAGTGCGTGTGCGGATCGATAAAGCCAGGCGCCACCACGCAATCGGACGCATCGATGACTTTCTTGGCGCTGTCCTTGATCTTGCCGATGTCGATGATTTTGCCGCCTGACACCGCGATATCGGCATGCCGGCCGGGTGCGCCGGTACCATCGATCACCGTACCGTTTTTGATCAGAAGATCGTACGCCATGGACTGCTCCTTCGTAGGTTCGTGTACAGAGGATAACCCTGTTGGGTGAAATCGCGTCGGCTGGACGGTTACATATTCGGATAGTTTGGACCGCCGCCGCCTTCTGGCACCACCCAATGAATATTTTGCGTCGGGTCTTTGATGTCGCAGGTCTTGCAATGCACGCAGTTCTGCGCATTGATCTGCAAGCGCGGATTCGAGCCGTCGCCTTGCCGCACAATCTCATAGACGCCCGCCGGACAGAAGCGTTGCTCGGGCGCATCGTACAGCGCGAGGTTGGTGGTGATCGGCACCGCAGCGTTCTTCAGCGTGAGATGCGCCGGCTGGTTTTCTTCATGATTGGTGTTCGAGATGAACACCGACGACAACCGATCGAAGGATATCTTGCCATCTGGCTTCGGGTAATCGATCTGTTGGTTCTGTGCAGCGGGTTGTAGCGTTTCGTGGTCGGCGTGCTTGTGGTGCAAGGTCCAGGGCATCTTGCCACCCAAGAGCCATTGTTCGATGCCGACCATCGCGGTGCCAAGATAAAGCCCCTTGGCCATCCATTGCTTGAAATTGCGTGCTTTCCAGAGTTCTTCATGCAGCCACGAGGCGCGAAACGCTTCCGGATAGCGCGTGAGTTCGTCGTTAGCGCGACCGGCTTGCAGTGCTTCCACACAGGCTTCGGCGGCGAGCATGCCGGTTTTGATCGCCGCATGGCTGCCTTTGATTCGCGAGGCATTGAGGAAGCCGGCGTCATCACCCACCAGGCAGCCGCCTGGGAACACGGTTTTCGGCAGCGACATAATGCCGCCTGCGGTGATCGCCCGGGCGCCGTAAGCGATGCGTTTGCCGCCTTCGAAGAACATTCGAATATGCGGATGGGTCTTGTAGCGTTGCAGCTCTTCGAACGGATTGAGATAGGGGTTCGAATAGCCCAGCCCGACCACGAAGCCAACCGCCACCTGATTGTTTTCGAGGTGATAGAGAAACGAGCCGCCATAGGTGCTCGTATCAAGCGGCCAGCCCGCAGTGTGAACGACCAGTCCCGCCTTATGTTTCGCCGGGTCGATCTCCCATAGTTCCTTTAGTCCGATGCCATAGACCTGCGGATCGGCGCCATCGCGCAGGCGGAATTTATCCATCAACATTTTGCCGAGATGGCCGCGACACCCTTCAGCGAAGAAAGTGTACTTGCCACGTAGTTCCATGCCGCGTTGATGATTGCCGGTGGGCTGGCCGTCCTTGCCGATGCCCATGTCACCCGTAGCAACGCCTGCCACCGCGCCCGATGCATTGAAGAGCACCTCCGCACCCGCAAATCCGGGATAGATTTCGACGCCCAGCTCTTCGGCCTTGCCGCCCAACCACCGACACACGTTGCCAAGACTCACGACATAGTTGCCGTGGTTCTTGAAGCAAGCGGGCAAGAGCGCGTCTGGAATTTGGTACGAATTTTTTTCGCCAAGGAAGAGGAAGCGATCCTCGGTCACCGGCGTGTTAAGCGGCGCTTGGAGCGCTTGCCAATCGGGATAGAGCTCGTTCATCGCACGCGGGTCCATCACCGCGCCGGAAAGAATATGCGCACCGATCTCCGAACCCTTTTCGATGAGGCATACCGAAATCTCGGTCGCCTTCGCGGCGGCAAGCTGCTTGATGCGAATGGCGGCGGCGAGGCCAGCCGGGCCGCCACCAACGATGACGACGTCATACTCCATGGACTCACGTTGCAAGGCGTCGCTCATCAAATTATTCCTGGATGCGGTGGTGGGGTCGTTGGGACGAGCCGAATCAAACCTTCAAATGCGTCAATTCAACCGCCGTTCTAATAAGTGGGTCTTCAGGAAGTCGAGTGGGTGATTTTGGGTCATTTTAGAGCGCTGGGAGCATGCAAGTGAGAATCTTGAGTCGTAAATATTCTTGGTCGCGCAGCCCATATGC
>CAMDRJ010000133.1 GCA_945906755.1 Klebsiella pneumoniae
ATGGGCGATCTCGTGCCAGGCGCCATGAAACTGCATAAGACGGAAGCGACCACAGTCATTTTGTATCTGGGCCTCGACACCAATTCGCTGCTCGGGGTCATGCTGGAAATCGCGACCACGGTGGTGGTGGCGTTTGTCTTGATGGGGCAACTGCTCGCACGATCTGGCGGTGCGGGCTTCTTCAATGATTTCGCGATCGCCTTGATGGGTCGCTTTCGTGGTGGTGCGGCGAAGATCGCGGTGCTGGGTTCCAGCATTTTCGGCATGATCTCCGGAATCGCCGTGGCCAATGCCGTCGCGGTCGGCATCGTCACGATTCCCTTGATGATCAAATCGGGCATGCCAAAGAAATTGGCGGCGGCCGTGGAAGCCTGCGCATCCAATGGTGGCCAGCTGATGCCGCCTGTCATGGGCGCCGTTGCCTTTGTGATGGCAGACTTTCTGCAGATCCCGTATCGCGAAGTGGCGATCGCCGCGATCATTCCCTCGGTGCTGTACTACGCGGCGCTCTTCATTCAGTCAGACCTTGAAGCCGCGCGTTATGGTTTTGGCAAAGTGCCTAAGGAAGACATTCCCAAAGCAGCCCCGGTCATTGCGCGCGGCTGGATCTGGGTGACGCCCTTTGCGGTGCTGATCGGCGCGATGTTCTGGTACAACTGGGAGCCGGAAGTCTCCGCGATCCTCGCGTGTGTTTCCATCATCGTGCTCGGCTTTACGCTCGGTTACGGCGGCAAGCGCATGACCTTGCAGGACATCCGTAAATCCATCTTCGAATCCGGTGTGAGCATCTGCGAGATCCTGGTGGTGTGCGGCGCGGGCGGCTTCATCCTCGGCCTCTTCCAGGTGAGCGGCCTCGCGTTCGCGTTCTCCGCCTACCTGGTGCAGATGGGTGGCGAGAATCTATTGCTCCTGCTTATCTTATGCGCGTTCGTGAATATCCTGCTTGGCATGGGCCTGCCTACCTTGGGCGTCTATGTGATGCTCGCCATCCTGGTGGCGCCCGCATTGGTGAAAGTCGGCGTCCCGGCGCTGGCGGCCCATATGTTCATCCTGTACTTCGGCATGATGTCGCTCATTACACCACCGGTGGCGACCGCAGCCGCCGTTGCCGCAACGATCGCCGGCGCACCCCAAATGGCAACCGGCTGGACAGCAATGCGCTTCGGCTGGACCGCCTACATTGTGCCGTTTCTGTTCGTCTATTCGCCCGCAATGCTGATGCGCGGCACCTGGCTGGAAATTGCAACAGTCATGACCACTTGCCTTGCCGGCATCTGGTTCATCTCCGCAGCGATGACCGGCTATTTCGTGCGCGTCATGCCACGCTCAACCCGCACGGGATTCGTCGTCGCGGGCATGCTGCTGCTACTGCCCTTCCAGGGTTCGGCTTGGTTCATCTGGGCCAACATCGCCGGCGCAATCATTGGCGCAGTCGCGTTCGCCTTGGAAGTGCGGGCGAAGCGGGCAGGGATGGCAGCGACAACCTAACAGCGAAATCGCGAAAATCGTAGGGTGGAATACCAGAGCGCATGCCACCGAATTTCGTGGATCTCGCCCAACCGCATTACTCCTGACGGCGGAATGCGCTGCGCGTTTCCGCCCTACCTACTGCCATCCCGTTCATCAAGACCGTTCGCGATAAGATCCGCCGATCATCAACGATCGCAAAGGACGCCCGAATCAAGGCATGATGTGCCCAATGACTACACAAACTAACGCCTCGCAGGCCGGTTCGATCAATCTCGGCGATCTCACGGTGCATCGCCTTGGCTTCGGCGCGATGCGCATCTGCAGCGGCTATGCCTGGGGCATGCCGAAAGATCGCCCGGCCGCCTTGCAGGTTCTCCAGCGCGTCGTGGCGCTTGGGGTCAATTTCATCGATACCGCCGACAGCTACGGCCCGGAAGTTTCCGAGACCTTGATTGCCGAAGCGCTGCATCCATATCCGGCGGGTGTCGTGATCGCCACCAAAGGCGGCTATACCCGTCCGAATGAAGGAAGCTGGGTAGCAAACGGCCGACCCGATCATCTGCGCAAAGCACTGGAAGGCAGCCTCAAACGGCTCCGGCTCGATTGCATCGACCTCTATCAGTTTCACACGCCCGATTCACGGGTCCCATTTGCGGATTCAGTCGGTGCGCTCGCCGAGATGCAACGTGCCGGCAAGATTCGTCACATCGGGTTGTCGAGCATCTCGGTGAAGCAACTCGACGAGGCGCGTCGCATCGCACCGATCGTCTCCGTGCAGAATCACTACAACTACGAAGACCAGGGCGACGATGATGTGCTCGCCGCCTGCGAACGATTGGGCATCGCGTTCATTCCGTGGTATCCGCTCGGAGCGGGCCAATCATTGAAATCGGCGAAGCTGAAGAAAGTCGCCCTGCAACACGGCGCGACGACCGCGCAGGTGGCGCTGGCCTGGCTGCTCGCACGATCACCGGTAATGCTGCCGATACCTGGCACCGGGAAGCTCGCGCATCTCGACGAGAATGTTGGTGCGGTGGGGTTGAAACTTTCAACTGAAGAGATGACAACGGTTGGGAGATAAGCGAGCGATAGGATTCCCTTGCGCCTAAGTCATACAACGCAACTTAGATCTTCCCAAACGCCGCCAGAATTTTCTCGAAGCGCGCACTGAACCATGTCTTCGGCGCGGCATGCGTAAAGATGTAGAGTTCCTTGTCACGGATCGCCCGTAGCACCCGCTCGCCAACCTCTTCGGGGGCAAGACCGGATGCCAGCGCCGTTTGCAGCCCTTCCGCGCCTTGCCGTTGATACGCTCCGCCAAAGCGTGCCGGACGATTGCTGCCCGAGGCATGAATGTGCGTATTCACCGCCGCCGGGGCAAGAATCGAAACACCGATGTTCGAGCCGGCCAAGTCCTGATGCAGCGCTTCGGTGAGCGCGACCACCGCGTACTTAGTGGTTGCATAGGGACCTAAGCGAAAATCCGGATTCACCCAGAAGCCGGCGACCGAGGCGGTGTTCACGATATGCCCGCCCTCCCCGTGCTTACGTACCAGCGGTAGAAAATGCCGGATGCCGTTGATCACGCCATACACATTGACGCCGATGATCCAGTCCCATTCGCGGTCCTCCACATCGGCCACCGATGTGCCGCCAAGCTCGACGCCGGCGTTGTTGAACACAAGGTGAACCTTACCAAGCTCGCGATCGATCCGCGTCGCAGCGGCCTTGACTGCCTCGCGGTCCGACACATCGAGTGGCACCGCAATTGCCCGCACACCCAGGGCCGCGATGTCTTGCCGCGCAGCGTCGAGGGCGGCTTCCTGAATATCGACGAGTGCGATGTTCACACCCGCCTTGGCAAGGACGCGGGCGATGCCCAATCCGATGCCTGATGCGGCGCCGGTGACGATGGCGCCTTTGCCGCGAAAGTCCTGCATACGAGCTCCTTGGATGATGGGAAATTCCACGCATTTTCCTCGTTTCCCTCCGGTTCGCGAGGAATCGTTCCAATTCAATATTCATGCATGCTTGAGTCAATCACCCAGTCGCCGAAATACGGATGTGCATGAGACAGTCGTGCACCAAAGTTTGCCATCCGGAGAGGGGCGCGCGAATCAATCAGCCGACCGATGATAGCGATACCGGCGACAGGGGATCACAATGGATAAAACACTCTATGGCGTTCTGCAGGTATCGCGCGACGCGAACCCTGATGTAATCGTTGCTGCGTATCGAAGCCTCAAATCGAAGTTGGACGCCGCCGCAGCGCAAGGCGACGAAAAAGCACTCAACATGCTGCGCGTCGTGCACGAAGCATTTCAAACCCTTTCCGATCCGACCAAAAGGCAGCGCTATGACGCATCCATTGCGCTGAAGGAAACCATGGCGGCAAATGCCGCCGTCGTTGAACCGAGCCCCCTTAGCCGTTTCGCGATTCCTGCCATCGCGATCATGCTTCTAGTCGGTGGTGGTTGGTACTACGTCGCGCAACAAGAGGCCGCTAAGGAGCGCCTCGCCTTGCAATTGCAAGAGAAACAAGAGGCGCTCGCCAAGGCAGAAGAACAACGCCGCCAGCTTGAGGAAGAAACCGCCTCGCGGAGCGCCGAGCGAAAGCGACGCATGGAAGATTTCCAATATCAGCATTGGCGCGACCAATCGCGGCGTGAAGCCGCCGACAACCATCGGCGCCTGGAAGTCGAGCGCGTACGCATGGAATTCCAACAAAAGCGGCAGCAACAACATGTGGAGCGGCAAGCCGAGATGGAACGCACGCGACAAGACGCCGCTGCCAGACGCCGCATCGAGGAAGAAAAAGCGCGGCTCCGCAACCTCCAGCAGTTCAACAGCCGTTAGTCCGCGCGCAACCATGTACAAAATTGCATCTATAGCGACGGCGTTGTTCGTCTTGACGAGTGTCGCGTCGGCACAGGGCGGCAAACTCTATCGTCACGTCGATGAGCAAGGCAACATCACGTTCAGCGATCGTCCCGCCAAAGCGCACCAGACTCCTGAGAAGCTGAAGGCTCCCAATGTGGCATCACCGGAAGTCAGCCGTCAGCTCGAGGCTGAACAGCGCGCGATGATGCGCCGCGTCGAAGAAGAGCGCCAGGCGCTCCGTCGCAGCCGTGCAGAACGTGATGCGGCTGAGCTACGGCAGACGCCGGCGATTTCTCGCAATAGTCGTCACGATCCCAATCTCCCGGATTCCCAGCGCCCGGAAGACACGTCGCGACGTAGCTTCCGTTAGTGGGGCTGGACGAGCGCTACCGCGCTCCGGATGCCGCCTCGCCCGGCATGACATACTCTGGTGGAATGCTGCTTCCTGCAACTCCATCGAGGTCGCCCCCTTGAAAGCCGATCAACTCTTCAACGTTCGCGAACATGTCGCGATCGTCACCGGCGCGGCCAGCGGTCTCGGTCTTGCCATGGCCGAAGTGATGGCCGAGAACGGTGCGCGCGTGACGATGCTTGATATCGACACAGCCGGTCTAGATCGCGCAGTGTCACGGCTGCGCGCTGCAGGCTGCACGGTTGAAGCGATCACCGTCGATGTACGTGATTCACAAGCGCTACGCAACGCGATCGACACCACCGCCGCAAAGCATGGGCGTCTCGATGCGGTCTTCGCTAATGCCGGCATCAGCTCTGGCCCCGGGTTTTTGACGCCAGTGGGCGTGATCGAAGCCGTGCAGCAGGCCAACTGGGATAACGTACTCGCGATCAATCTCACCAGCGTGTTCGTGACGCTACAGGCGGCCGCGGTGCATATGAAGCGCCAGCGCAGTGGCCGGATCATCGTGACCTCATCGATTGCGGGACTGCGCTCCGAACCGCTGGTGGGTTACCCATACACGGCAACCAAGGCGGCGGTCGCCAACATCGTGCGCCATGCGGCGACCGAACTTGCGCCGTTCAATGTCATGGTGAATGGCATCGCACCCGGCGCGTTCGATACCAACATCGCAGGAGGCCGCCTCAAGGATCCGGAAGTTCGCAAACAGTTTGCGACGATGGCACCGATCGGGCGCATCGCATCGCCTGATGAACTCAAAGGTCTCGCGCTGTTGCTTGCATCGCCTGCATCAAGTTTTCTTACCGGGACGGTGATTCCGATCGATGGCGGTGCAATGGCCTCCTGAGGCAGCGCCAAGGCTTGTTGATGCCCTCTCCTTCCTGCGATTACATCATTGTCGGCGCCGGTTCCGCCGGCTGTGCCCTGGCCGCTCGTCTCACTGAAAGCGGCCGGCACTCTGTCGTGCTCATTGAAGCAGGCGAGGACGATCTCTGGGTCTGGATTCGCATTCCCACCGGTATCGCGAAGATCGTCGTCGGGCAGCGCGCACTATGGCGCTTCACGACCGAATCCGAAGCAGGCCTTGGCCACCGCCCGCTCTTCTGGCCGCGCGGCAAGGTGTTCGGCGGCACCTCGAGCGTGAATGGCATGTTCTGGGTACGTGGCGATCCGCTCGAATACGATCATTGGCGCGAGCTTGGCAATTCGGGCTGGGGCTATGCCGATCTGCTGCCGATCTTCAAGCGCATGGAGACCTACGCCAAAGGTGATCCGACAGTGCGCGGACATGACGGCCCCAACATCATCACCGAGGCCAGTCCGCGTGATGCGTTGACCGATGCCTTCTTGCGAGCCTGTGCCGAGGCAGGCATCGCGGAGAATCCCGACTACAACAGCGGCCATTACGATGGCGCGGGGCTCATGCAGTTCACCACGCGCCGCGGCTTGCGCTGGAGTGCGCGCGAGGCTTACTTGCGCCCCGCCATGCGTCGCGCCAATCTTCGCGTCATACCGCGTGCGCATGCCACGCGCATTCTCTTCGATGGCCAGCGCGCCAGCGGCATCGCCTACCGTGTGGGTGACCAATCCCATGCAATGCACGCGAACCGTGCGGTGGTGATCGCGGCCGGTACCATTCAGTCACCGCAACTACTCGAACTGTCGGGAATCGGCGATGCATCGTTGCTGGCCGAGCGCGGAGTTGCGGTCCGCCATCATCTGCCCGGCGTCGGAGAAAATCTGCGCGATCATCTGCATGCGCGGCTGATGATGGAAGTCAGGGGTTTGCGCACCCTGAATGAAACGCTGCGAAGTCCCTGGGCCAAAGCGAAGATGGCGCTCCGCTAGGCCCTCTTTCGCGACGGCATGATGAGCGTCCCAGGCGTGACCGCGCATGCGTACGTTCGCACTGACCCCACGCGCCGCCAACCGGATATCAAGCTGCAATTGCATCATCTCACCAGTCCCGACGAGCGCAATCCGACGCGCATCGTTTTGGACGACATGCCGGGCTTTTCCATCGGCATCGTGCATCAACAGCCTGCCTCGCGCGGTTCAATTCACATCGGTTCGACCGATCCCGTTGCGCCGCCTGTGATCTGTGCCAACTATCTGTCGCATCCGGACGATATGCATGCCTTCCTTCGTGGCATGCACGTCGCGCGCCAAGTCGTGGCGCAGTCTGCATTTGCACCGCATATCGTTCGTGAGCTGCGCCCAGGCATTGCTGCATCGAGCGATGCAGAGATCGCCGATTACCTGGTGAAAACGATCTTCTCGTCCTATCACCCGGTCGGGACCTGCAAGATGGGCAATGACAGCATGGCGGTGGTCGATGCCGAACTCCGGGTGCATGGTGTTCCAGGCCTGCGTATCGCCGATGCATCCATCATGCCGACCATCCCCGCCTCCAATACCAATGCCGCGGCGATTGCGGTGGGCGAGAAGGCGGCCGATCTGCTGTTGACTTCGGTATGAGCTGTAGTACGTGATGGCGATTCTCGCGGTTATTTTTCTTGGCGTGCTGTCCAGCGTTGCGCTACGTGGCAGCAAGATTCTCGTCACGATCGATGCGCTCGCGCTTGGCGCAAGTTCTGCCACGATCGGCATTCTGGCCGCGCTCTATGCCGCACTGCCGCTGGTCGTTGGCGTGTATGCGGGCAAGGTGTCAGATCGCGTTGGCTATCAACGCCCGATTTTGTGGGGCGCCGCCGGTATGGCTGTTGCGTTGGCGATTCCGGCCGTGCTCCATGGCATGCCATCGCTTTTCCTGTGCGCCGCGCTACTCGGTCTCACGCATATCTTCCATCACGTGGCCATGCACAACGCGATCGGTGCGTTCGGCGATGGCAATGAGCGCACCAAGAACTTCGGCACCTACGCGCTCGGTCAATCAATCGCGGCGTTCATCGGCCCATCGCTGGCAGGATTTGCGATTGATCATTCGGGACATCAGACGACCTACATCATGCTGGCACTCGTAGCCTTAGGGCCTGCCGTCTTGCTGGCGATTCGCGCGATCAAGCTGCCCGCCCACGCCGCCCCACGCGAGGAAGCCCAAGGCGGCACGGCCCTCGATCTGCTGCGACTCCCGGCCATGCGGCGCACCTTGATCATGGGCGGGGCGACCCTCACCGCGATCGAGCTCTTCTCGTTCTATTTTCCCGTGTACGGCAAGGCGATCGGACTATCGGCCTCGTGGATCGGCATCATCATGAGCATCAATGCCGCCGCAGGATTCGTCGTGCGTCTGGTCATGCATCGCCTCGCGCGCCGATACACCGAAGTGGGCGTGCTGACCGCATCCTTGTTTATTGCCGGCATTTTCTATGTGCTCTTGCCGATGGCGACCGACATCGTGATCCTGTCGGCACTATCGTTCGTGCTTGGCTTTGGGCTTGGCTCCGCGCAACCGCTGACGATCATCATCACCTACAACCAAGCGCCCACCGGCCGATCAGGTGAAGCGCTCGGGCTGCGGCTGACCGTCAACAAGATCACCCAGATCGGCGTGCCGCTTGTGTTTGGCAGCATGAGCGCGGCCTTGGGTGTCTTGCCGGTATTCTGGGCAGCCGCCGCGTTTCTCGTCGGCGGCGGATTAATCTCGACGATGAGTCGAAAGCGTTAGAGAAACGCTGAATA
Organism: Klebsiella pneumoniae; assembly: GCA_945906755.1. GTDB lineage: Bacteria > Pseudomonadota > Gammaproteobacteria > Burkholderiales > SG8-39 > SHXR01. Next base: position 8,408 of record CAMDRJ010000133.1, read on the forward strand.
AGCTATCCCGCGCAATCAGCGTGCTCATACTTTCAGGGAGTTACGAGGGAGCGAGCTCCCTTGTTCCGTTAAACCGTAGTGTGCGGCGAACCGAACACCGGTAGCAGCGCATCTTTCGCCGCTTCCTTGAACGGCTTATCGGGCGGCAGAATGATCGCCACCGATCGCACGCGTTGTACCACGGGGTCCAATGCAGGTGGCGCCACGCCCTTCTCCGCCAACGCTCGCGCCGCCCGCAACAAGCGCTGGCGCGCCATGATCACGCCATTGTCGGTACCGACCAGATTCTCTTTCGTGCGATCCTGAATCGGGCCCATGCTTTCTTGCACCGAAGCATCCTGCATCGCAAAGCCATGCACGCCGGAGAAGGTCTGGTGCCCCTTCTGCCCCTTGCGATCCATCAGGTAATCATTGGCTTTGTTGGCGACGGTGCGATAGGTACCTGGAATCAACGGCGCATGGATGCCTTCGCCACGCTCAACCGCATCGCGCTCTTCTTGGGTCAAAGGTCGCGTGACGTGATGGTTGAAGCTGAACACCCAGCAGTTCCCATCGTCGATCGGCACCCAGCAATGCCCACCGATCGGATGATCGCCGCGCGGTGGAATCAAGGTGAAGCTTGGCATCACCCATTGCGTAATGCGCCAGTAGTAGCGGCCATCGCCGGTATTGCGCCTAACGCCGATATAGAGGCCGCCATCTGACTCTACGACTTCGAATTGCGGTGCGGTATCGCCGAGGTTATAGCGATGACTGTCTTTGGCATGCTTGAACATCGGGTCGCGCGACATCGTGTAGCGATGCAGGAACGAGACATGACTGGAGTCGATGCCGCCTTCCATCGCCTGCAGGTAATTGCATTCCTGGACGCGCTTTGACACGAACCGGTGGGCCGCCGGCATCATCGCCCATTCATGTTCGGGCAACGGCGGCTTCAATTCGGGCGGCCCCATATAGGTCCATAGCACGCCACCCCGTTCGACCAGTGGATAGGCAGCCAGCTTGATCTTCTTGCAGTAGCCGCTTTCGACCGGTTCGGACGGGACCTCGATGCATTGACCGGTCACATCGTATTTCCAACCATGATAGGGGCAGCGCAGCCCGCCCTCTTCATTGCGGCCAAGCCAGAGCGATACGCCACGATGCGCGCAGAATTCATCCATCAAACCAAGGCGCCCCGCGGTATCGCGAAAGGCGATGAGCTTCTCTGAAAGCAGCGTCACGCGCACCGGCGCGCCGTCGGGCTCAGGCAATTCCTCGGCCAGCAACGCCGGCAGCCAATAACGACGAAACAAGGCCCCCATCGGTGTGCCGGGCCCGCAACGGGTCAGAAATTCGTTTTGTTCAGCCTTCATTGATTACCGCCTGTTCGCTCAAAACCGGGATCGATTTACGATACCATTCTCGCAAAAATAACGACATCGCATGCATTCATGTCTCTTGATAAGTCACTGATTACCCTTTGCGCAACCTCGGCGATTCCCGAAGGCCGCGCGATCCGGATCGAAGAAGCCAATATGCTCTTGGCAGTCTTCAATCTTGGCGGCACGTTCTACGTCACCGATGATACTTGCACACATGGACCAGGTTCGCTCTCGCAAGGCGAAATCGATGGCGATATCGTCGAATGCGATTTTCATGCCGGTTGCTTCCATATCCCAACCGGCAGGGTTGAATCACCACCTTGCATGATTCCGGTCAATACCTACACCGTGCACATCATCGACGGACAGGTGTGCATCGAGCCGCAACCCAGACCACTCCCGAAATAGCATCCGGATTACGCACGAGCCAGCGAGGGGTCAAACCTTCTGCTTTTGAGCGCGCGGAATGCATCGGCCATGGACCGAAGAAACGCTCCGTCCCCCTCTCCCCGGCCCTCACCATTGGGGCGAGGGTGACTTAGGATTTCGCATCCGTCAGCGTGCGAAATCCTTTGGCATGAAGAAAATGAAGCAATTCGCGATCACGATGGTTACTGCGAGGAAGTAGAACGCCGACAGCAATCCGAACTGATCGGCGATCATGCCGCCCGAGAGTGGCCCGATCGCTGAACCAACCGCTTGCGCACCGAACAGAATACCGATGCTCGTGCCGCCAAGATTGCGCGGTGTCGATTCCAGCATCCAGGCCTGAATGACCGGGCGCGATGCGTACATGAAAAATCCGAGCACGGCGACCAGCACGATAAACCACACCGAGCCGCCGGCCAGCGCCATCATCAAGAGCACCACCGCGGTCGCGAGCATCGAAAACATCATGATGCTGCGCCGGCCCATCGTGTCGGAGAGGTGCCCTGCGACCGGTGATGCGGCAAATCCGGCCGCCTGCAACGCGAACAAGCAGCCGCCGACCCACACCGACGAATAGCCCATCACATTCGCCAGATAGAGCGGCAGGAACGTAAGGAGCGCGCTTTGCGTCATGGATCGAAACGACGAAGACACCGACAGCAAAACCAGCGACCGATTGGCGAACAGCGTCTTGACGCCTGCGATGTAATCGGCGAATCCTTGTGTCGGCTCGCCGGAATGGTCGCCGGCGGCTTTCCTTTTCGGTGCAAGGCGCAAGGTGCCAAGAAACATGAGCAGGGCGACCGAGGTAAGCAGACCCGGCACAACATTCATGATGACGACTTCGCGCCAAGTGAATACAGTGAGCAGCGCACCGACCACGATCGGGGCACACGCATCACCGACATTACCGCCCATGCCATGCAGCGACAACACATAGCCCTTGCGCTCCGGATAGCGCTGACCAAGCGTCGGAATCGCGGTCGGATGCCAGATGCTATTGCCGAAGCCCACCAACGACACACAGGCCAGCAGCATGAGATAGCTATGCGTGAAGCCCATCAGCAAATACGGAAAACCGACCCAGAAGAGCGACACCGCCATCAACACGCCCTTCCGCCCCACCGTGTCGGTCACGATGCCACCCGGAATATTCGCGACCGCCGCCGCGATGTATTGGCAGGTCATGATGAGCCCGATCTGGCTGTACGACAGCCCAAGCTCCTTGCCGATCAAGGGCAGCAAGAGATAGAAGGTCGCCGGATACCAGTGGGTGAGCGAATGACCAATCGTAATCAACCACAACTCACGAAACGAGCCGCTCGATGCGGGTGGCGGGGTAAGGACGGCAGTAGACATGAAACTCCTGGCAAGCTACAACTTTAACGAAGGAGGCCGGCGGGCGATCGAGTCGTCGATTCTAACCATACGAACCTGCCCAGAGGGGAATCGCATCACTTGGCAGCTCCAGTGGCGCGGCCGGCGACCTCGCCGCTTATTGCCGGACGGCTCGCCCAGGCCGCCAAAAAAACGAACGACAAGGCCGCGCCGACCACCACGGTCAACCCGATCGTGTGGAGGACGGGCGTCGCGGCGAATATCAGCACGCCAAAGCCGCAGAGGGTCGTGACGGTCGCCGCCGCGATCGCCCGTGCGGTCCGCGTGCGTTCATCCGCGTCAAGCGTTGCACCGGTAAAGAAAAGCGCATAGTTGACCCCGGTACCAAGCACGAGCAGTAGCGACACCACATGCAGGAACGTGATTTGCTGTCCGAATAGAACAAGGAGTGCCGCAGTTGCGCTCATCGCCGTCAACACCGGCAGCATGATCCGGCCTACGCGCCGGACATCACGCGTGCCGATCATCAACACGGCGGCGATGATCACCAGCCCCAAAAGGGCGATCAGCACAGAGCGGCGGCCGTGGGTCCTCAGCATGCCATCGGATTCGCGCTTAAGGTCAAAGAAGCTTATCGCCGGATCGCCCAACGCGTTGACAGCGCGCTCGATCGCCTCCGCGTCGCGAACGCCGGTGAGTGGTGCAAGGCCGATCAAGTTGCCACCGACCTTGACCAGCAATGCATCGAGTGCGCTGCGCCAGGGCGTGCCATCGAGATCCGCGGGGGTCATGAGCGCAGCCATTCGCGCACCTGCCACATCGCGCAGAAACGGCGCAAAC
>CAMDRJ010000134.1 GCA_945906755.1 Klebsiella pneumoniae
CGATCGGCGTTCCACCCTCGTCATCGGACTGTCCGAAATCAAGCTCGATACCGAAATCTTCTTTCATCTTCAGCAAGGCCGAAAACGGGCGGCCAAGGCGACTGCGAAACCCTTGCAGCGGGCCGATTTTGCGCGTGGTAATCAGCGCATCGGCTTCTTGGTTTTCAATGCGTCGACTGGCGATGACCTTCCAGAATGAAAAATCGCATTTGGTGCATTGAAACTTGCGGTAATTTTCAATGATCGGGCTGCTGCATTTCGGGCAAGGCGAAGCAAGGGTGGCGATCGGTTCATCAAGACTCGCCCCGCGTTTGATGCGATCGACCAGGTCGCGCGCCGTCTCCTCGATGTGCTGCATGAACTCGGTACGCTGCAAGCGTCCTTGTTCCATCTGTTTCAGCTTGAATTCCCAGGTGCCGGTGAGTTCCGGCGAGCGAAGCTCATCAATGCCAAAACGATCCAGCGCGTAGACGAGATCGAATGCTTTGGCAGTCGGAACCAGTTCGCGCGCATCGCGATGCACGTAGTCTTCATAGATCAGGTTCTCAATGATCGAGGCACGCGTGGCGGGTGTCCCCAATCCTTTTTCGCCCATTGCTTCGCGCAACTCTTCATCATCGACTAGCTTGCCGGCGCCTTCCATCGCTGATAGCAGCGTCGCCTCTGAGAAGCGTGCCGGCGGGCGGGTCTTCGCTTCCCGCACCTCAATGGATTCGGTCACCGCCTTATTCGTGGTGATCGGTGCAAGCGTCGGCGTTTCACCGGTATCGGCTTCCCGACCATAGATGGTCAGCCAGCCAGGATTGACCATCACGCGGCCTTCGGTGCGAAACGTTTCTTCGCGTACCCGCGTGATGCGGGTGGTGACCAGGAATTCGGCGGATGGGTAGAACACCGCCAGAAATCGACGCACCACCATGTCGTAAATCTTGCTTTCTGGCTCCGATAGATTCTTGGGCGCCTCGACAGTAGGAATGATCGCGAAGTGATCGGAAATCTTTTCGTTGTTGAAAATCCGCTTATTGGGACGCACCCACTTCGAAGCGAGGATCTGCGCAGCGAAGGTGCTATAGGGAAACGAGCTATCGGCCGGTGCGACTTTCTTGCCGCGTTTGGCCGCAGCGCTCGGAATTGCGCCGCCGGTAAGCATAGCCATCGTCGCTTCGACGGTCGGCAAATAGTCTTCCGGCAACGCGCGCGCGTCGGTGCGGGGATAGGTGAGCACCTTGTGTCGTTCGTAAAGCGACTGGGCAATGGACAGCGTACCGCGTGCGGAGAACCCGAACCGACCGTTGGCCTCACGCTGCAGACTGGTGAGATCGAATAGCAAGGGCGGCGCCTGGGTGGAAGGTTTGCTTTCCTCAGTGACTTCGCCTGGCTGACCGAGGCACTTCGCGTAAATCGACTCGGCGCGATCCTTGGTCCAGATGCGTTCGGGACGAATATCCGGATCGTCGACCTTTTTCTCACGATCGAATTGTTCGTCGAACCAGCGTCCCGGATAAACACCGCCGCCCGCCGAAAAGGTACCGTGCACTTCCCAATAGTCCCGCGCGATAAACGCTTTGATCCGCTTCTCACGCTCTACCAGGATCGCGAGCGTTGGTGTTTGCACCCGCCCAACGGTGGTCTTGTAAAAGCCGCCATCCTTTGAATTGAAGGCGGTCATGGCGCGGGTGCCGTTGATGCCGACTAGCCAATCGGATTCCGAGCGGCACATCGCGGCATCCGCTAACGGCTGCATGGCGCGGTCGGTTCGCAGCGCCTTAAATCCTTCGCGGATCGAGGCGGGCGTCATCGATTGGAGCCAGAGCCGCTCAATCGGTTTCTTGCCACCGGCGTGCTGCAAGATGTACCGGAAGATCAACTCGCCTTCGCGCCCGGCGTCGCAGGCATTCACGATGCCGGTAATGTCTTTGCGCTTGATCAGTTTGACGAGCAGCTTCAGTCGGTCTTCGGTTTTTTCGAGCGGACGCAGATCGAAACGAGGTGGAATCACAGGCAAGTTGGCGAGCGACCATTTGCCGCGCTTTACTTCGAATTGCTCCGGGACGACTAGCTCAAGCAGGTGGCCTACTGCGGAGGACAGAATGTATTCATCGCTCTCGAAGTAATCGCCCTGGCGTGTGAAGCCGCCGATCGCACGGGAAATATCGGTTGCGACGGAGGGCTTTTCGGCGATAACAAGCTTTTTCGACATCGGTTCTTATAAGTGAGAGGGAGCGTATTGGTTGCAACGGAGGCGCTGTACGATTTCCGCGCCGCCAACATAAGTATGTTGGGACCGGGATTCGATTCATTGCGCGCGGCGCGACAAGGGCCGCGCATGATAAGGACAAAAACTTGCGGGAGGCAAGCCAGCCGGTTGGTCGGAACGAACCAAACGGCACATAAGTCGTGAAAGGCGCGTTGAATCCTCTAGATCTACTAATGAACCACGCGCGGTTCCCCGTCGGGCAGGAGTTCCTCTAGCATCAGCGTGTCGATGTTGCCACGCTGCGTCCAGATGACCATTAAGACGATGATCTTCAGCTGTTTGAGATTGACCGCATCATTTCTCATCGCCATCGCGCGTTCAATGATGAGTTCGCGTAAGGTGGGCGTGAGAACGCGGGCACTGTCAAGAAGCGCCAGGAAACCGCGTGCCTCAGGAGCGAGCTTCGCAAATTCGGACACGCTATACGATCTGAACGAGTTGCCTTCCTTGAAGGCGAGGGGGAAATCGCTTTCCTCTTGTTCGGTCAGACCCCGCAGCCAGTCCAAGGCGTCCTCGATATCCTCCGCATCGAAGCCCGCGCGCGATAGTTTTTTCGCGAGGATATCGTGATCGGGATAGCCTGCCCCGTGATAGTACTGCTCGAATAAGTAGACCAGCACTTCGATCATAAGTGTTCTGCACAGCCGGTACGTTTGCAGGCGCGATGCGAGGACCATTGCCAGAACCTCTGCCCGCGACCCGGATACCAGCTACATCACGCTCGTCGCTGATAGCGACCGCCGGCAGCGGCAACAACGCGTCCCTCAAGTTCCAACTCAAGGAGCATCGCCGATACTACATCTGGCGTCAAGTTCAGTCTCGAACACAATATATCGAGGTGAACCGGCTCAAATCCCATCGCATCGAGCAATGGCGACGTGGGCTTCGGCTGTTCGCGCGGTATTTGACCGACCAGTGTCCGGTCATAGTGCAACTCTTCCAACACATCGTGCGCGCTCTCGACCAGTTTCGCGCCTTGTTTGATCAGCGCGTGGCAACCCTTGGAGAGCGGGGAATGGATGGACCCCGGAATGGCAAAGACTTCACGGCCCTGTTCGACCGCAACCCGAGCGGTGATCAAAGATCCGCTCGAAAGGCTGGCTTCGATCACCAGACAGCCACGCGCAAGTCCACTGATGATTCGATTCCGCGCCGGAAAATGCGCCGGAAGCGCGGGCACGTCGAGGCCGTACTCAGACAGCAACAGCCCTTCGGTCGCGATCCGCTCGAAGAGCGCGCGATTGGTTTTTGGATACACCACATTGATCCCGCAACCGAGTACCGCAATCGTGCTGCCCGTGTTGCCAAGAGCTCCTTCATGCGCCGCCGCATCGATGCCGAGGGCGAGGCCGCTCACGATCGTCAGGTCGGCTTTACCAAGCGTCTTGGCGAATGCGCGGGCATTGTCGATGCCCTGCGCCGAAGGGTTGCGACTACCGACAACCGCAAGCGCGGGGCGGGCAAGCAACGAACTATTCCCCACCAGGTAAAGGACTATCGGTGGGTCGGGAACCGTCAGCAGCGACGGTGGGTAGCTCGGATCGCCAAGCGTGACGATCGCATGACTGGGCTCCGCGGCCCACGCCAGCGTTCGCTCAATGAGCGCTTCATCGGGGGGTGTCGCCATCGCCGTGGCCAACGATTCGCCGATCGCATGGACCAGGGTCGCGCGGCTGGCGCCAAGCGCCTGTTCCGGCGAACCAAAGGCTTTGAGCAGCTTGAGGACCGTTCTATTGCCAAGGCCTCGAACGTTGGTGAGCCGTAGCCAGGACGAAAGCTCACCGCGAGTCACCGAACAGCGCCCCAACAGGGGCCACACACGCATTTCTCCATACGCGAAGTATGCATTGCGTTACCGTCGAGCGTGCACCGCAGTGTCGAGGTTGGCAATGCCCAGGATCAGGGCGCGCGCGCGGCGTCACCCGGTCTGGCCGGTCGCTCCGCTTGCATGATCAGCGCATACGACACGCGTTCAAAGGTCCGAAACACGAATATCAAGCCGTATCGCTCCTCAGGAAGCGCTATCGGCGCCTCGCGAAGCTTGCCCATATAGTACTTGCCGACGCTGCGGTCGTAGGTAACTTCCGAAGTGCGATGCAAGGCGAGTACATGCCCGGCCTCTACGCCATCGGCTGCGCCGCGGTTGATGCTGACGACTTGCATCGGGCCCGCCTCGCGAAGCGTATCGTAATTGGCTACATCAACCCTTGACTCGCTGGCGGCGCCATCGATAACTGAGGCGTCGCCGCGGCCGCCATAGATGCTGACGATGCGCGCCTTGACGTTGTTTGAAACGGGGCGTGGGATATAACTGACCGCAGCCTGGCTTGGTAGCTCTTGAACCAGGCGATCGCCAGGAGAAACCTCGATCTTCGTTGCTCGGATGCGGATGGTGCTTGGGTTGCCGCGCTTTTCGACATGCGCAGCGCCGATGAAGATTGCTTCAAACCCGAGCGTCTTTTTGTTGTCCGGATCGATGAGCGGTCGACCGGTCCGATAGATATGCCAGCCGATTTCCTGTCCGGGCGGCGGCAATCCGGTGACATAGGCTTTGCTACCTGCCCCAATATGGTAGCGGCCCTCTTCGCTCGCAGCGACGCGAGCGGCCTTGTCTAAATGACCGGCATCGACGACGAGCGGGCGGGACAACCACGGCTCGATCGCGCTGGCCGGGATGCTTGGGATTGCTTCGCCCAGCGGTTGGATCTCAGCTCGCACGCGGGGCGACAAGACGGTTTCACCGCGGTTGTTGACGTGCGTCGGCACGGCGCCTTCGGCCAGCGGCCGTGTCGTGAGCAGTGCGCGCGCTCGATCGAGGGTCAGCGTCTGCCCCGGCCGAATCTCATGGGGATTGCGAACCTGTTGTTCGTTGAAGCGCCAAAGCTCTGGCCAACGCCACGGCTCATTCAAGTATTTGGATGCGATGCCCCACAAGGTGTCGCCGAACTTGACCACATAGCTGTCGGGCGCATCGGCCTTGAGTTCAGGCAAGTCAGCTTGCTGCGCGGTTTCATTCTGGGACCATACCGGGACCGTCGTAAGAACCACGAACGCGGTCGTAATCGCTATACTGGACTTCTTGAATACATTCATCTCGGTCGCCGTTTCCCATTGTGTGGCGCTGTAGCCACGGACTGGTGCACCTCGTCAAGGATTTGAGTTTAACGATCCTATGACGTGCGTCCCTTGTGGCCGAGTGTGATTCGTTAAATCATCGACGATCCATGGCAATACGTCCGATCTTGCAGTATCCCGATGAACGCCTCTATCGCATTGCGCGACCGGTGCTAACCGTTGATGCGTCGATTCAAAATCTCGTGCGCGATATGGCCGAGACGATGTATGCCGCACCGGGCGTCGGACTCGCCGCCACGCAAGTCGATGTGCATCTGCGGATTATCGTGATCGACGTATCCGAAGCGCGCGATCGTCTACTGGCCTTTATCAATCCCAAGATTGTTTTCCGCGAGGGAAAGCAAGAATGTGATGAAGGATGTCTATCCGTGCCGGGAATCTACGAACCGGTGACGCGCGCGAGCAAAATAAGAGTTGAGGCGCTCGGTGTCGACGGGAAAAAATTCGAACTCGAGGCGGAAGGATTGCTCGGGGTCTGTATCCAACATGAGATGGATCATTTGGATGGGAAGGTGTTTGTCGAATATCTCTCCCGACTGAAACAGTCGCGGATCCGCGCCAAGATGTTGAAGCGACAGCGCGAGGCGGCAGAATCGTAACGGGCGCGATGCGTATTGTCTTTGCCGGCACACCGAGTTTCGCGGTGCCGGCGCTCCAGGCGATCGTCGCGGCGGGGCACGACGTCGTCGCCGTCTTTACCCGACCAGACAAACCGGTTGGTCGCGGTATGGCGATGGGAACGAGTCCTGTCAAGGAAGCCGCCATTGCATTGGGGATCCATGTCGATCAGCCCCCAACGCTACGCGATCCACAGCACCAAAGCACCCTTCGCACACTTGCGCCCGATCTGATGGTGGTCGTGGCCTATGGCCTCATTCTCCCGCAGGCGGTTCTCGATATTCCGAACCGCGGTGCGGTCAACATTCACGCCTCGCTGTTGCCGCGCTGGCGCGGCGCCGCGCCGATCCATCGCGCCATTGAAGCGGGCGACGCAACGACTGGCATATCGATCATGCAACTCGATGCGGGGCTCGATACCGGTCCGGTGTTATTGATGCGCACGCTGCCGATTGGCACGGGTGAAACGACAGGTACGCTGCACGACAAGTTAGCTGAAATGGGTGCGCGTACGATTGTCGAAGCGTTGGAGGGCTTGTCCGGCAATCGCCTTCATGCCGTACCCCAATCCGTTGAGGGTGTTACCTACGCAGCGAAGATCACGAAGAGCGAGGCGATGCTCGATTGGTCTCGTTCAGCGTCGGAACTTGAGCGGTGCGTTCGTGCGTTCGATCCGGCACCGGGCGCGCACGGTCGCATCGGACCCGTCGATCTAAAAATTTGGCAAGCCGCCGCGTTGCCGGGTACCACGGCAACGAACGCGGCGCCGGGCACAGTCGTAAGCGCAGATGCGAGTGGGATCGATGTGGCATGCGGCGAGGGACAACTGCGACTACTGATGGTGCAGCGATCGGGGGCAAAACGAATGGCTGTCGCAGAACTGCTGCGCGGTTTGCCGATTAAGCCCGGTGATTGCTTTGTCAAGCGGCCCCCGGAGCCCGCATGACATTGGCGCCGACGCATCCGACGCAGTCCGCCAATCTTTGCGAAAGCTATGCCGGAGCGAGCCAGGTCATCGCGGCTGTTTTGGATGGGGCCAGTCTATCGGATGCAATCGAGCGGCACTTGCGTGAGACACCGCAAGGTCCAAGTCGCTCTGCCGTGCATGATCTCTCCTATCAGACGCTGCGGGATTTTGGTTGGGTCCATTTCATCGTCAACGCGTTGGTTGAGCGACCGCCCTCACCCGCGGTGGTGGTGGCATTACTGTATGTTGCCCTGTCAGATTTGCAGCGAGATGAACGCGCCTATGTGGTTGTCGATCAGGCGGTCCGCGCGGTGCGGCTGTTGGGGTGCCACAACGCGGCTGGATTCGTGAATGGGGTCTTGCGTAACTATGTTCGCCGCGCCGAGGCCTTGCGTGAGGCGGCAGCGCAAGATGCGATGGCGACGTGGCGGCATCCCGATTGGTGGATCGCGGAAATTCGCGCAACCTATCCGCATGATTGGGAGGCGATCCTCGCGGCGGGCAATCAGCACCCGCCGATGACGCTGCGCGTCAACCAGCGCCGCGTCACCGTTACGGCCTACCTGGATATGCTGGCGACGAGCGGTCATTCGGCGCGTCACCTCGGCGATGTCGCTGTCCGACTCGACAAACCCCAGCCGGTCACCGCCCTTCCCGGCTTCTATGAAGGTCACGTGTCGGTCCAAGATAGTGGTGCGCAACGTGCGGCGATTTATCTTTCGCCCTTGCCCGGACACCGCGTACTGGATGCTTGCGCCGCACCTGGCGGCAAGACCGCTCATATTCTCGAATCGGTCGATTGTGATCTGATCGCTATCGACAATGATGCGCGCCGATGCCAGCGCATTAATGAAAACCTGCAACGGCTTGGTCTGCATGCGAAGGTTCTCGAAGGCGATGCCACCGTAATTGGCAAATGGTGGGACGGCAAACCGTTCGACCGAATTCTCGCCGACGCCCCCTGTAGCGCCTCGGGTATCGTGCGACGCCGACCGGATATCAAATGGCATCGGCGTGCGCGCGACCTATCAAAGTATGCGGCCACGCAGCAGAGCATTCTGAATACGCTTTGGCAAGTGCTCGCTCCGGGCGGCAAACTACTGTATTCAACCTGTTCGCTATTTAAACGGGAGAACAGTGCATGCATCGAAACGTTCATCCACGCAAATCGCGACGTGCGGGCCATCGACCTTGCCGGATTGCGCCACGGGCAACTCCTGCCAAGTGATGACAATGACGGGTTCTTCTATGCTCTCTTAGAAAAACACTGATGGTGCGCGCGCTTGTCATTGTCCTCATCGCCGCGGCGTTATGCGCTTCGGTGAGCAGCGCCAGGGCCGATGAGATACACATTGACCATGCCGTTCTCGAGTTGACCGGTGAAGGCCCGGCGGTCAGTGCCATGTTTCGTTTTGAGCTTCCGCCTAAATTCGCCGAGGCCTTACTCGTCGGGGTTCCGCTTTTTTTCATTGTCGAGTGCGAAATTTCGCGATCGCGCTGGTACTGGTTTGATGAGCGGGTGACGGGCGCCGTTACCCGCTACCGGCTTTCATATCATGCGCTGGCCCGGGAGTACCGGCTGTCGAGTGGCGCGCTGCACCATGGCTTCGCCACCGTGGAAGAAGCACTCAGGGTAATGACGCAACTCCAGTCATGGGTCGTTGCCGATCGCACGCAACTACAGACTGCCACGCATTACGATGCATGGCTCAGAATGCGGCTGGATACCAGTCAGCTGCCACGGCCACTGCAAATCGGTCAGCGCGAGTGGGCGTTTAGTTCAGCTTGGCGAAAGTGGCGATTCATGATTCCCCGACCGGAAGCGCGATGACTTACGTCTTGATTGCCAGCACCGCGATTGCCGGAATCTTGCTCTTCCTGCTGGCTGCAGCGAGCGCCAATACCGCGCTCTTTACCCAACACTATTCCCTGTTGGTCGTCCTCAATGTCGCCGTCGCGGCGGCGCTTATCGTTATCGTCGGCTATCAGTTATGGATGCTTGGCGGCGCTATTCGTCGACGCCTCTTTGGTTCGCGCTTGTCGTTGCGATTCGTGTTGTTGTTTGGATTGATGGCACTGATTCCCGGGGCGCTCGTCTACACCGTTTCGGTGCAGTTTCTCGCCAAGAGTATTGAGTCGTGGTTCGATGTACGCGTGGACAGCGCATTGGAAGGGGGCCTCAATCTTGGCCGCGCCGCCCTGGACAGCTTGCTCGACGATCTTCATCGTAAGACGCATGCTGCCGCAATGGAGCTGGGCGATATTGCCCCTTCACAACAGGCGGGACTGCTTGATCCACTGGTTGAGCGCGCCGGTGCGAGCGAAGCGATCATCATCGGTGCAACCGGCGTTGTCGGCAGCGCCACCCGCGACCTGACGCGTTTCGTGCCAAACATGCCGCCCTTGAATATCTTGCGCCAGGCTCGCCAGAACAGGGGCTATCGAGGTATCGAAGGCGTTGGCGAACGAGGGCTCATGTTGCGGGTGATTGCCCCGATTGGACGCCTCGCGCTCGCCGAAGAACAACGGTTTCTGCAATTTACGCAACCTGTTCCAACCAGTCTCGCCCAGAACGCCGAGACCGTGCAGTCGGTCTATCGCTCATACAAGGAACTCACGCTTTCCCGGCAGGGGCTGCGGGAGATCTACATATTGACGCTGACACTGACATTGTTGCTGGCGCTCTTCTCAGCGTTCGCGCTTGCCTTCCTCCTCGGTAAGCGACTGGCCGAACCGCTTGCCACGCTTGCCGAAGCGACCGAGGCCGTCGCACGTGGCGACTTTTCCCGGCGTGCGCGCGTGACAAGCGCTGATGAACTCGGCATCCTCACCCAATCGTTCAATAGCATGACCCAGCAACTGGACGAAGCGCGCACCGCGACCGAGCAAAATCGGCGTCAGGTCGAGAGCGCGAAAGGACACTTAGAGAATGTGCTGGCCAATCTGTCTGCGGGCGTTCTGGTCCTTGATCGCACAATGCGGCTCAGTATTGCCAATGCGAGTGCCGGACGCATTATCGGGCTTGGCGAAACGACGCCTGATCAAACCGAGCTTGCAAATCGATTGGCGCCGATTCTTCGTATCGCAGGCGTCGAATTTGCGCAACGCCCAACCGGAACGTGGCAACGCGAAGCGGCGTTTGGCGATGCGGGCCAAAGCCTGTTGGTGCGCGGCTCACGATTGCCCGAAGAGCGCGGTGGTGACTATGTTGTTGTCTTTGACGACGTCACGGCCCTCGTAGAGGCGCAGCGCGCGACGGCTTGGGCAGAGGTGGCGCAGCGCCTTGCACATGAAATCAAGAATCCGCTAACGCCAATTCAGCTTGCTGCTGAACGCCTTCAGGTGAAGCTCGCGCCACGCCTGACCGGCGACGATGGCCTAGCTTTGCAGCGTGCGACCGACACCATCATTTCCCATGTTCAGTCGATGAAAAACATGGTCGATGAATTTCGCGAGTACGCCCGATTACCGGCGCCAAATCTCGTCGTGATCGATCTAAATAGTGTGGTTGATGACGTGCTTACGCTTTACGAAAATGCCAGACCGCTGGTTCGTGCGGATCTATCACCTGCGTTACCGCGCATCAACGGCGATGCGAGTCAGCTTCGGCAGGTGGTCCATAACCTGCTGCAAAATGCCCAGGATGCGTGTGTCGGCAACCAAGAAGCGGTCATTGAGGTAGTCACGAAAGTTCACGACGGGGCCGTTGTCCTCTCGGTTCACGACGAAGGGGTAGGATTTCCGGAACCCATCATCCGCAGAGCGTTCGATCCCTATGTGACGACGAAACCAAAGGGGACCGGCTTAGGCCTTGCAATCGTAAAGAAGATCATCGATGAGCACCACGGCTCGGTCGTGCTCGCCAATGGCGAGCGCGGCGGTGCCGTCGTGAGCGTGATGTTTCCCGTGGGCGAGACAATCGCGGCAAAGGCGGCTTGAACGATGGCATCGATTCTGGTGGTCGACGATGAGATTGGCATCCGGGAGTTGCTCTCGGAAATTCTTTCGGATGAGGGCCACACCGTTCGAGCGGCGGGCAGTGCGGAAAGTGCCCGAGAGATCCGCCGCAGCGAGCGGCCTGATCTCGTGCTGCTTGATGTCTGGATGCCGGATACCGATGGAATCACGCTCCTTAAGGAGTGGCAGGCGAGCGGACAACTCACGATGCCGGTGGTCATCATGTCCGGACATGCAAGTGTCGACAGTGCCGTCGAGGCGATGCGGATTGGCGCGCTCGATTTTCTCGAGAAACCCATCGCGTTGCAAAAACTGCTCGCCACCGTTAAGCGTGCGCTGACAAGTGGCGAGGTGCGTAACGCACAACCGTTGACGTTGGCAGCATTCCGGCGCTCGAACGTCATGATCGATTTGCGACGCCGATTGGAACATCTCGCACAGTCGGGGATGCCGGTGCTGCTTCGTGGCGAAGTCGGCATGGTTCCGGAGCTCTATGGGAGAGCCTTACAGAAACCTGGTGCCCCGTTTGTGCTCGCCGGCGGGGCGCTTAGCGATGCACCGCAGGACCTTCTTTCGCGAGCGGCCGGTGGGGTTCTATTTATCGATGACTTGTTTGCGATGTCACGCGCGCAGTTGCGCGGCGTCGCAATGATCGCGTCGCGCCTTGAACGGCACAACGTTCGCGCGGTAACGTTCGCCTCGGCTGATCCAGCATCGCTTGCGGCCAACGGTTCAATTGACTCCGCCTCACTCCTTAAGCTGTCCGGCGTGATCGTGCCGATCCCAGCGCTTCGAGCGCATGTCGAAGACATTCCGGATGTCGCGTCAATTCTTCTCGCACAATTGGTTGAGAGCAAAGTCACCACGACCAAGCGCTTTTCCATGGACGCATTGAATGCCCTTCGCAGCTACGAGTGGCCGCGCAATCTGCTGCAATTACAACAAGTGGTCCGTAGCGTTGCGCTTGCTTCACTAGACGGCGATATTTCGATTCGCGAAGTCGAGCAGATGCTGCGGCAATTCGCGCCGCCGCCAGCGGCCGAGGTAGCCATGCCGGGTACGGGGATGCCGCTACGTGAGGCACGCGACGCGTTCGAGCGCGCTTACTTTGAGCGGTTGATCGGTGAGGAGGCCGGTTCAATCAGCAGAGTCGCTGAGCGCAGCGGCATGGAGCGAACCCATCTGTACCGGAAATTGAAGCAATTGGGCGTCGTCGTGCCCAAGCGACACGATGGTTGATACGTCTGTCCGCCTGTGGGCATAGAATCCCTCAGCAATAATTTCCGTCTCTAGGGCATCTCTAAAAATTGCTTAATTTCGAGGCACATTGTAAACGTTAAGTGGGTATGTACGTTGTAAGGTTAAATCACCGACACGAAGCGAGAGCAAAATGTCCATACGCCTTCAACCGAGTTTTTTCGACATTCATGAGCGCAGCG
>CAMDRJ010000135.1 GCA_945906755.1 Klebsiella pneumoniae
GACACCGATCACCGTGCCTCTGGCGTTAAGGGCCGGACCACCCGACATGCCGCCATTTAACGCGCCGGAATAGTGGATCCGCGCATCAAAGGCGTCTTCGACACGGCCATTGGAAATGCCTTCAGTGATGGTGAGCCCCACATCGAGTGGGAAACCGACCGCATAGGCGCGCGAACCCTTGGCCGGCACGGTCGGATCAATCGGTAAGGCTGCAGGCGCGAAATTTTCTGTTCGCACGACGGCCAGGTCGTGGCGCACATCGATCGCGAGGACCTCGACCTTGCCGGTCTTGCCCTCAGGCGTGTGGTACTCCAGACGATACTTGTCCGGGTACATGATTTGCTGCGCGACGACATGATAGTTCGTCATGAATACGCCGCCCGGTGCCACCGCGAAGCCGGTGCCGTGAAAATTATTCGCGGTGTTCGAGCCGAAAAATCCTTTGATCTGGATGATCGACGGACGCACCCGCGCAAGCACATCGCGCACGCTCTCGGGGAGATTGGCGATATCGGGCGCCACGATCGCCGGCGCTTCTTTCGCACGGGTTTGGGCGTACACGCTGCCGGCACCCGCGGTCGCGATAAGCAGCATGATCGCCGCGGCGTGCACTATCTTGATCATAGGGAAACGCATAGAAGGGGAAGTCCGTATGACATGGGTTGCGCGATCGCGCGCTGGAGCGCATCGTGCCGCGCAGACCTTGTCGGGCCGTCGGCGGCGGGGGCGGCCAGCAGCACAGGCAGCACGGCATTATGATGTACTGAATGCAGTTGTAGCGGACGCAATAATGCGCCTGTAACGGATTGGAGGTCACATGGTTTGCGCGTGGAAACGTGTTTCTTTGCGATCGGTATCAAGCATCATCGGCGTGGTGATTGCGCTAGGTTCAAACAGTGCGTTCGCGCAGGCCTGGCCCGTCAAACCGATCCGTATCGTGGTGTCATTTCCGCCCGGCGGCTCCGCCGATGTCATCACGCGCGTCATCGTACCAAAGCTTTCCGAAGGCTTGGGACAGCAGGTGGTCGTCGAAAATCGGCCGGGTGCCACTGGAACGATCGGCACCGCCGTGGTCGCCAAGTCCGCACCGGACGGCTACACGCTCACCGCCGGTGCGAGTACGACGCTGACTGTCGCCCCCGCGCTGTACGCAAGTCTTCCGTATGACTCGCTCAAGGAATTGCAGCCGATCACCCGCTTGGCGCAAGTCCCCAATCTGCTGCTGGTGAATCTCTCGTTACCGGCCAACAATGTGCGAGAACTGATCGAACTCGCGAAAGCACAGCCGGGCAAGCTCACCTTCGCCTCGGGCGGCGCCGGCTCGACGCAACATCTGGCGGGCGAACTCTTCAAACTGATGACCGGCGTGTCGATGGTGCATGTGCCCTACAAGGGTGGCGCGCCCGCGATGGCTGATCTGGTGGGCGGACAGGTCTCTATCCTGTTCGAACCGATGAACTCCGGAATTGCCCAGGTGCGCGGCGGCAAGGTGCGCAATCTTGCAATTTCGAGTCCGGCGCGCCATCCCTCGATGCCCGATCTACCGACCGTCGCCGAAACGCTGCCCGGCTATGAGACGTCGATCTGGTTCGGTTTGCTCGGCCCGGCGGGTATGCCACGTGAGGTGATCAATCGCCTGCACGCCGAGACGGTGAAGGCGCTACGCTCAGCGGATCTGCGCGAACGCTTTGCGACACTCGGTGCCGACCCGATTGGCGACAGCGTCGAGGAATTCACCGCGACGATGCGCAAGGACACCTCGCGCTGGGCCGAGTTTGCCAAAACAACCGGCATGAAATTGGAATAGAGAGGTGTAGCAGAACGCAGCGGCGCGCTCGATTACCGATTCATCGCGCCGGCCGCCTGTCCGCCACCAAACGCATCGCTCACACGAAGCGGCGTATCACCACCTGCTTTCACCCGCACCGCGCAGTATTTGAATTCGGGAATTTTGCCGAACGGATCGAGCACCGGATTGGTGAGCTTGTTCGCCGCCGCTTCATAGAACGCGAACGGAATAAAGATCGCGCCAAGCGGTGTGCCTTCATCGGCACGTGCATACAGAGCAATCGCACCACGTCGCGATTCGACCGTCACCAGAGTGCCCGCACGCACGCCCAATCGGTCGAGATCGAGCGGATGCATCGACACCATCGGCTCGGGTTCGATCGCATCGAGCACGCTCGCGCGACGCGTCATCGCACCGGTATGCCAGTGTTCAAGTTGCCGGCCGGTGATGAGCACCATCGGGAAATCGGCATCAGGTTGTTCAGCAGCCGGAATCAGATCGGCAGGCACCAGTTTCGCGCGGCCGGTTGCCGTCGGGAACACGGTGGTAAAGACCACTTCATCGCCCGGATCACCTTCCTCATGGCAAGGATAGGTGACGGATGAATCGCGTTCGAGCCGTTCCCAGGTGATGCCGCGAATGGAATCCATCGCCTGCCGCATTTCGTTGAACACATCAGCCGGCCCGTTGTATTGCCAATCCTGATCAAGGCGACGCGCCAGCTCCTGAATGATCCAGAGGTCTTCACGCGCGTCACCCGGCGGCTCGATCGCCTTACGGCCCAATTGCACTTGCCGATCGGTGTTGGAGAACGTTCCGGTCTTCTCAGGAAACGCCGTAGCGGGCAATACCACATCGGCGAACGAGGCGGTCTCGGTCAAGAAGATGTCTTGCACCACGAGACAGTCGAGCGTTGCCAAGGCGTCACGGACGTGGTTGACATCCGGATCGGACATCGCCGGATTCTCGCCCATGATGTACATCCCGCGAATCTGCTTCGCGGCCGCCGCCTTCATGATCTCAACCACCGTGAGACCTGGTTGCGGATCGAGCGCAACGCCCCACAGCTTCTCAAAACGCGAGCGCGATTCCGGGTTGGCAACCGATTGATAGTCCGGATACACCATTGGAATGAGTCCGGCGTCCGATGCGCCTTGCACATTGTTTTGGCCGCGCAAGGGATGCAATCCGGTGCCGCGCTTGCCGATCTGGCCGGCGACCATCGCGAGCGCAATCAAGCAGCGTGCATTATCGGTGCCGTGGATGTGCTGCGAGATGCCCATGCCCCAGAGAATCATCGAGGCCTTGGATTTCGCATAGAGTCGAGCGACTTCCCGAATCGTTTGCGCTGGGATGCCGCAGACAGGCGCCATCGCCTCCGGGCTGAATTTCTTGACGTTCTCGCGCAGCGCTTCATAGCCCGCCGTGCGTTCCTTGATGAACGCTTCATCGGCCAGCTTCTCCTCGACTATCGTGTGGAGCAATGCGTTCAGCAAGGCCACATCGGTGTCGGCCTTGAACTGCAGATTATGCGTGGCATGACGCGCCAGATCACCACGACGCGGATCGGCGACGATCAGCTTGGCGCCCCGCTTGACGGCGTTCTTCATCCAGGTGGCCGCGACCGGATGATTCACGGTTGGGTTGGCGCCGATCAGGAAAATGACTTCGGCATGCAGCACGTCGCGCACCGGGTTCGATACCGCGCCCGAATTGATCCCTTCCATTAGCGCCGCCACCGACGATGCATGACACAGCCGCGTGCAGTGATCGACGTTGTTCGAGCCAAAGCCGGTACGTACCAGTTTTTGGAACAGATACGCCTCTTCATTGGAACCCTTCGCCGAACCGAAGCCGGCAAGCGCGCGCTTGCCGAAATTGTCGCGAATCGATCGCAGGCCATGTGCGGCGACATCCAGTGCTTCATCCCAAGTCGCTTCGCGGAACACCTCACTCCAGCGTGCCGGATCGAGCAACGCATCGCCAGATTTCTGCGCATCCGCTCGGCGAATGAGAGGCTTCGTCAAACGCTGTTTGTGGTGCACGTAATCGAAACCGTAGCGGCCCTTCACGCACAATCGATTCTGGTTCGATGGCCCGGCGCGCCCCGACACCTGAATGATGTGGTTGTCTTTGATGTGATAGGTGAGTTGGCAGCCCACGCCGCAGTACGGGCAGAGCGAATCGACCGTCTTATCCACCACCTTGAGTCCGGCGTTGTGCGCCGGCATCAGCGCGCCGGTCGGGCACGCCTGGACGCATTCGCCGCAAGCCACGCAGGTGCTCTCGCCCATTGCATCACCCAGATCGAACACGATCTTCGAATGCTCACCGCGTGAGGCATAACCGATCACATCATTGACCTGCACTTCACGGCAGGCCCGCACGCAGCGGGTGCATTGGATGCAAGCATCGAGATTCACCGCGATCGCAGGATGCGACACGTCACAGGCCGGCTGTGCACGCGCCTCGAAACGTGGCGCACCGACCGACAGCTTGCGTGCCCAGGCGTGCAACTCGGAATCAGGCCGATAAGGTGACTGCGCAGTAGCTGCATCGCGCGCGCCTTCCGGCATATCAGACAGCAATAATTCCAGCACCATCTTTTGCGATGCCACCGCACGCGCATTATTGGAGGTCACCTCCATGCCATCTTGCGGATAACGACAGCAGGATGGCGCGAGGACTCGCTCGCCCTTCACCTCGACCACGCAGGCGCGGCAATTGCCGTCGGGTCGCATGCCTTCCATATAGCAAAGATGCGGAATCTCGATGCCATGCTTCTTTGCCGTCTGCAGGATCGTTTCATCCTTGCGGCCAATGACCGTCTGCCCATTGAGCTTGAATTCAACCGGCAAGGCAGCGATTTCGTGTTTGGTAATGGCGGTCATCGGAGTTCCTCCGGAAAATACTTCATCACACACAACGCCGGATTCGGTGCCGCTTGGCCTAAACCGCAGATCGAGGCATCCATCATTGCCTGCGAGAGTTCCTTGAGGAGCGCCTGATCCCATTGCGGGGTGCTCATCAATTGCACGGCTTTGGCGGTGCCGACCCGACATGGCGTGCACTGGCCGCACGACTCATCGGCGAAGAACTTCATCATGTTGCGTGCTGCATCGGTGGCGCGATCCTGTTGGGAGAGCACCATGACCGCGGCAGAACCGATAAAACATCCATATTGATTGAGCGTATCGAAATCAAGTGGAATGTCGCTCATCGAAGCAGGCAGGATGCCCCCCGATGCACCACCTGGCAGATAGCCATAGAACTGATGGCCCGCTTGCATGCCGCCGCAGAATTCCTCGATCAATTCTTTGATCGTAATGCCGGCGGGCGCCACATGGACGCCGGGCTTCTTCACGCGACCGCTCACCGAGAACGAGCGCAAGCCCTTCCTGCCATTGCGGCCCTGCGCGGCAAACCATTCCGGTCCACGCTCGACGATCTCACGCACCCAGAACACGGTTTCCATATTGTGCTCGAGCGTCGGTCGGCCAAACAACCCGACTTGCGCGACATACGGCGGGCGCAGACGCGGCATGCCGCGCTTGCCTTCGATCGATTCGATCATCGCGGATTCTTCGCCGCAGATATAGGCCCCCGCACCGCGGCGCAGATGAATCGCCGGCAGCTTGCAGGGCGGATTGGCATGCAGCTTGGCAAGTTCCTGTTCGAGCAGCGCGCGACATCCTGCGTATTCGTCGCGCAGATAGATGTAGACCTCGAAGATCTCGACCGCCCATGCGGCAATCAGCATGCCTTCCAGAAAGCGGTGCGGATCGCGCTCGAGAAAATAACGATCCTTGAAGGTGCCGGGTTCGCCTTCGTCGATGTTGACCGCCATCAGACGCGGCGCAGGCTCGGCGGCGACGATGCGCCATTTACGCCCGGTTGGAAATCCGGCGCCACCCAGGCCGCGCAGACCTGAATGCTCCATGACGCGCATCATGTCTTCGCGCGTCTTCTTGCCATCAACGCAATTTTTCAGGAGCGCATAGCCGCCGGCGGCTCGGTAACGCTCGAGGTCGATGAATGCGGGACTCACTTCCCCCGGCGCGTTGTACTCAAGCACCTTCACGCGTTCCGCGCTCGCTGCGGCGGGCGCGGCAGGATGCACGGTTGCCTTCTTTGCAACCACGGCCTGCACAGTATCGAGCGTGGCGTTTAACACCGGATGTTGTCCGACCGCACACGCCGGTGCGGATTCGCACCGCCCGATGCATGGCGCCGGAATGACCCGCACGCCGTCGCCCAGAATGGCGGGCAGCCTCTCGAGCAATTCACGCGCGCCGGCCATTTCGCAGGATAGGGATTCGCACACGCGGACCGTGATCGCGGCAGGCGGCGTCTCACCATCCTTGACCACATCGAAGTGGTGATAGAAGGTGGCGACCTCATAGACCTCGGTCATCGAGAGCTTCATTTCGGCGGCCAAAGCGACGATGTGGCGGTCGGCCAGATGGCCGTAACGGTCCTGGATCTTGTGCAGATGCTCGATCAGCGCATCGCGGCGACGCGGCGCGGACCCGAGCAATGCCTGCACTTCGGCCAACGCCGCCGGCTCGACTTGGCGGCCCTTTGGCGTCGATCGCATCTTGATCTCTTTGATGGGGATAATCGTGCTTGGCATGCCGATGCTCGGGAGGGGGAGGCGGTTGAAAGAGGCCGCGTCTGCCGCTGCCTGGCATGCATGCTAACGCCCACGCTGGGAAAGCGTGATTGACGCAAATCAATCTAGGCCGGGCCGGTTATACGACGCTCGTGCCGCTCACTTGCTTGGCGTGGTCTTCTTGCATGACGTTGTCCGCCCGCTTGGGATAGATAATCGCGTCGGCAAACCGGTACATCGACTGGACTTCGTCATTCGACCGATAGCGCGGCTGGGTACCGTGCGCCTGTGCGAGCAGCTCGGCGGTGATATTGCGACGGAGTTCGGCCGTCAATGAATTCAACCGGTGGTACGCCTCCGAAATATTGCGCCCAAGAAGGGTCATACCATGCCCGATCAAGAGGACCGCATTCGTGTTCTGGATAAAGGACGCGACGCTCGACACATCGGCCTCGACATCGACATGGGCGGGCACGTAGTGGATCGGTTTGCCAAGCACAAACGGCAGATCGAGCGAGATCATGCGGATTTCGGTGAATGCGCCCGAACCGAAGAACGCAATCATCGCGTCGTCATGCACATGGATGGTCGCATTGATATCGGGGCGCAGCCTGAGGATTTCACGGCTGAGATTGTGGCCGATACTGGTGATCCGATCACCAGACAGGCTCTTGCTGGTCGGAATATCGGTGATGACGATATTGCGCTCGTCCATTTCTTCCAGCGAGAGCTCGGCATGCTTGGTATAGGCCACGCCATGCGGGAAGTCAGGATGCGGTACGCGCAGCACGATATTGCCAAGCGTATTGTGAACATAGCCGCGCTGTGACAGCAATCGCGCGTATTTCAAGAACTGCTGGACCACCTGAATATCGAGTTTGACTGGCTTTGCCACGCTGATCTCCTCGGTCAAAAGCCGGTGTCCGAGCAACCCGCTGCGTTCAGATCACCGATTTCAACAGTTTCCCCATCTCCGCCGGATTGCGCGTTACCTTG
Organism: Klebsiella pneumoniae; assembly: GCA_945906755.1. Classification (GTDB taxonomy): domain Bacteria; phylum Pseudomonadota; class Gammaproteobacteria; order Burkholderiales; family SG8-39; genus SHXR01. The sequence continues at coordinate 7,398 of CAMDRJ010000135.1, forward strand.
ATGCCGCACGCTTCCATGACCGCAAGTTTCTCCTGCGCCGTGCCCTTGCCACCGGAAATAATGGCGCCCGCATGTCCCATGCGTTTGCCAGGTGGCGCGGTGACACCGGCAATGAAACCCACCACCGGTTTTTTCATATTGGCTTTGACCCAACGCGCCGCGGTTTCTTCATCATCGCCGCCGATCTCACCGATCATCACCACCGCATCGGTTTCCGGATCGTCGTTGAACATCTTCATGACATCGATATGCTTCAAGCCATTGACCGGATCGCCGCCGATGCCAACCGCCGACGATTGCCCAAGACCCAATTCAGTGAGCTGCCCGACCGCTTCATAGGTCAGCGTGCCGGAACGCGACACCACGCCGATGCGGCCTTTCTTGTGGATATGGCCCGGCATGATGCCGATCTTGATTTCATCCGGGGTGATCACCCCGGGGCAATTCGGGCCAACCAACAGCGAGCGGCGATTTTGCTTCCTCATGCGATCGCGGATATCGACCATGTCGCGCACCGGAATGCCCTCGGTGATGCAGATGACCAGATCGAGATCCGCCTCGACCGCCTCCCAGATCGCCGCGGCCGCGAACGGTGGCGGCACATAGATGACCGAGGTATTCACGCCGGTTTTTGCCTTCGCATCGCGTACCGAGGCGAAGATCGGAATGCCTTCGAAATCCTCACCCGCCTTCTTGGGATTGACCCCGGCGACGAAACATTGCCGGCCAAGCGCGTATTCGCGCGACGTGCGGGTATGAAACTGCCCGGTCTTGCCGGTAATGCCTTGGGTGACGACGCGAGTGTTCTTGTTGACTAGGATCGACATGCGTTTCTTTCGGAAAAAGGTGACGGGCTAATGCGCGCGTGCGGCCGCGACCACCCGCTCACCCGCCTCTGCCATATTGTTCGCGCCGATGATCGGCAAACCCGAATCGGCGAGGATCTTTTTGCCGAGTTCCTCATTGGTGCCCTTCATACGCACCACGAGCGGCACCGCGAGCTTCACTTCGCGCGCGGCCGCGACCACGCCTTGAGCGATCGTGTCGCATTTCATGATGCCACCGAAAATATTGACGAGAATCGCTTTCAGGTCGGGCTTCTTCAGCATGATCTTGAACGCTTCAGTCACTTTCTCAGTCGTTGCGCCACCGCCTACATCGAGAAAATTCGCCGGACTGCCGCCATACAGTTTGATGGTGTCCATGGTCGCCATCGCCAGGCCAGCGCCATTGACCAGGCAACCGATGTTGCCATCGAGCGAGATGTAATTGAGATCGAATTTGGAGGCCTCGACTTCCGCGGGATCTTCTTCATCGAGATCGCGCATCGCCAGAATGTCCGGATGGCGGAACAGCGCATTGCCGTCGAAATCGAACTTGCCATCGAGCGCCACAACCTGCCCAGCGCCAGTGAGAATCAGCGGATTAATCTCGGCAAGGCTCGCATCCGTCTCGACGAACGCGCGGTAGAGCCCCTGCAACACGCTGCTTGCCTGCGCGAGCGATGCATCGGGGAGTCCGAGTTTGCGCGCCACATCGGTCGCATCGGCGGTTGTTAGACCAGTGGCCGGATCGATCGTCACGCGGAAGATTTTCTCGGGATGTTTGGCGGCAACCTCTTCGATGTCCATGCCGCCTTCGGCGCTCGCCATGAGCGTGACGCGCTGGGTGACGCGATCGACCAGCATCGCGACATACAACTCTTTCTTGATGTCAGCGCCTTCCTCAACCAATAGGCGCCTGACTTTCTGCCCCTCAGGACCGGTCTGATGCGTGATCAGTTGCATGCCAAGAATTTGCGTGGCGTACTTCTTGACTTCGTCGATCGACTTGGCGACCTTCACCCCACCGCCTTTGCCGCGGCCACCGGCATGGATCTGCGCTTTGACGACCCAAACCTTACCGCCAAGCGATTGGGCAGCTTTGAGCGCTTCATCGACGCTGGTGCAAGGAACGCCGCGCGGGGTCGGCACGCCAAATCGCCGCAATACTTCTTTCGCCTGATATTCGTGGATTTTCATCATTATGCTCAGCATGCTGCGATGCGCAAATGTTATCACGGTGTGACGGCCGCTCCGCATCCGCCGAGCAGGCATCAACGGATCACCTGTTGCAATATGTCGAGATCTTGTTCAGTTATTCCCCCGATTTTCCGAATCCATCATGCCTATGCGCTACCTGCTCGCCCTCGATCAAGGCACCACCAGCTCGCGCGCCATCGTTTTCGACGGCGAAGGCAGGCAGTGCGCGCTCGCCCAAAGTGAGTTTGCGCAGCATTTCCCGCAGCCGGGCTGGGTCGAGCATGACGCGCTGGAAATCTGGGCCACGCAATTGGCGGTTGCGCGCGAAGCGATCGGCAAGGCGCAGCTGCAGGCGAACGATATCGCCGCCATCGGCATCACCAATCAACGCGAAACCACCGTCGTCTGGGATCGCGCCACCGGTGTGCCGATTGCACCGGCGATCGTCTGGCAAGATCGGCGTACCACCGCGGTGTGCGAACAACTCAAACAAGACGGGCTGGAAGCGTTAGTCACGGCGAAAACCGGGTTAGTACTAGACCCTTATTTTTCGGCGACCAAAATCGCGTGGTTACTCGATCATGTGGAAGGTGCCCGCGCGCGCGCCGCACGAGGTGAACTCGCCTTCGGCACCATCGATACCTGGCTGCTGTACAAACTATCGGGCGGTGCCATCCATGCCACTGACCCGAGCAATGGCGCTCGCACCCTGCTGCTCGATATCGATCACGACACCTGGGACGACGAGCTGCTCCGTCACTTCAAGGTGCCGCGCGAAGTGATGCCCTCAATCGCGCCGTCGTCAGGAGTGATCGGGCACACTGCGGCGTCCCTCTTTGGCGCGCCGATCGCGATTGCGGGCGTTGCGGGTGATCAGCAGTCGGCATTGTTCGGCCAAGCGTGCCATCAAGCGGGCATGGCCAAGAACACCTACGGCACGGGCTGCTTCATGCTACTTAATACGGGTGTCAAGCGTGTTCATTCGCGCACCGGGCTCTTGACGACACGTACGGCTGATCCAGGCATTCATCACTATGCACTCGAAGGGAGCGTCTTCGTCGCCGGCGCCGCGGTGCAATGGTTGCGCGACGGTCTTGGCATCATCAAGAACTCAGCGGACATCGAGGCCCTCGCGGCGAACGTTCCCGATGCCGGTGGCGTACGGTTTGTCCCCGCATTCACAGGGCTTGGCGCACCCTACTGGGATGCGCGGGCGCGCGGCACCGTCATCGGCCTTACGCGCGGCAGCACTGCCGCCCATCTTGCGCGCGCCGCACTCGATGCGATCGCGTTGCAATCCGCCGAGCTGCTTGACGCCATGCAGCGGGACTCAGGCTTGACGCTCACCGAGCTGCGCGTCGATGGCGGGGCGACCGCCAACAACCTCCTCATGCAGATCCAGGCCGATTTACTTGGCGTCCCAGTGATCCGGCCCGCGACGCTTGAAACCACAGCACTCGGCGCGGCCTACCTCGCTGGGTTGGCGGTCGGCGTATGGAGCGGGCCCGAGCAAATCGCCAGCCGATTGCGAAAGGCCGATTCAATTATCCCGATGATGTCACTGGACGAGCGCAATCAGATGCTTGCTGACTGGCGCCGTGCGGTGGCACGGTCGCGCGATTGGGCCATCGATTAAACGCATTGGCTTCACTGCAACCACTATAACGGCGCAAAAACATCGATTCCTGCCATAGAATGCGGGGCGATTTTTGTTCCGTACCTTGCCCTGCAGTACGCGAAGAAGCGTCAACGCTAGGTTCGGAATATTTCTACGTGCCCCCCGATCCCATCGATCCGTTGCGATAACAAGAACGGGCTCGTGCCCAACCCTGCGGAGTATTGAAGCGTTCGTGCGGCCCATTTTCAGGTTTTCCATGCTGTTCGCTCGGCCGACTGTGCGACGACGCTTCATCCGAAACGCCATCGCGAGGGCATTGCTATGCGCCGGGTTGTCGATCGCCTGGCAAATCGCCAATGCGGTCGGCGCGGTGGCGTTCTATTACGGCAGTGAACCACCTTGGGACGAACTCGCCGCATTTGATCTCGTCGTCGTCGAGCCTGATTACGTACGACAGCCACCGACCTTGACCGGCCATCGCACGAAAGTGTTCGCCTACTTGAGCGTAGGTGAAGTCAACGCGTCGCGCAGCTATCTGCGGGCGATTCCAGAATCGTGGCGACAGGGGACCAACCCGCAATGGGGCGGCGCACTCATTGATCAGTCGCAAGCAGCGTGGCCCGCGTTTCTGGTTGAGCAGGCGATTCGGCCGCTTTGGGAACGCGGCTTTCGCGGCTTTTTTTTGGATGCCCTCGACTCCTTCGAGTTGTACGCCAAAACGCCTGCCGATAAATCCATGCAGGTGGCAGGCATGGTGCGCGTGATCGAAGCCATCAAACGCGAATTCCCAAGCGCGGAGCTGGTGTTAAATCGCGGCTTCGAGTTGCTGCCGGCGATCCGCGAGCATGTATTGGCGGTCGCCGCCGAATCCCTCTACGCCGGTTAGAAACCGAGCACCAAAACCTATCGCGACATACCGGCCGCATGGCACGACCCGCTCCTCGAACAGTTGCGCGCGGTGCGCGACATGCACCGGCTGCCGGTCATCGTGATCGACTATGTGTCACCTGGCGATCGCGCGCGCGCCCGGGAGATCGCCGAACGAATCAAAGCGCTCGGCTTCATCCCGTGGGTCGCCAATGCGAGCCTTGACATGCTGGGTGTCGGTGCGGTGGAGGTGGTCCCACGCAAAATCCTGATGCTCTACAACAGCGGACGGGATGAGCAATCCTTGAGTGATGAATACGTTGCCGCGTATGGAGCAATGCCGCTCAACTGGCTCGGCTACGTCCCTGTCTACCACGAAGTCAGCCGCGGATCGCTGCCCGGTCATCCGCTCGCCGGCCGTTATGCCGG
>CAMDRJ010000136.1 GCA_945906755.1 Klebsiella pneumoniae
GTACTCGTCCATCCGCGATTCTCCTTTCGTGTGCTTGGCGGCTCACGATCGATAGTTTCGCCGGGTGGACTCCCGGATTCGTCAAACTTCTGCTGCCTCCCCGGCAGAGCCGGGGGAACTCCCTACTTATTAGTCGTCGTGTCATGGCCGGCGCGCAAAATCATCGCGCCGATCTCGGCGAATTCATCGCGACTCAGGTGCCCCGGATTCACGTGCTCGGCGACGATGCGGCTTACCATGTCATCGCCGGGGTGCGCGGCTTTGTGATCAATCAATCGCCTCACATAGGCGGTCAGTTCGCGCGCTTTCGTCGCCGCTTCCTCGGCGCTTTGCGTGAGTCCGTGTCTTGCCACCGCGCAACGAATGATGAAGGTATGGTCTTCGTACGGCGAGCCAAACAAGGCCGACATCACCAACGATGGAAACTTCACCGCAATGGTGCTGGCGAGATCGACGGGCGGACCCTGTGTCGCCATCTCATCCAACAGTCCGGCGGCAATTTTTTCGATAGTCGGTTTGAAGGCGAGCATCCGCCGCACGCTGAATTCACGCGTGAACATGCGCCGGAAATGATCGTGCGCCGGATTGTCCATCCCGACGAATGCTCGTTCATTCTTGTCGACGGTGACACGTGCCTCGTTCACGGTGGTAAATTCCGGATGTGCCATCGCGCCCGTAAAGCGGCGATCGTCCATCAGCACCGCACGAACTTCTTCATAGCGCGTGACCAACCATGCGCGCTTGCCATTCCAAAGCGTCACAGCGGACAGCGGGCCTGCTTCACGCGCACGTGCATACTCAGGCGGCGTATCGAACGGACAGCGCCGCTCGAATGGAAATCGGGGTGCTTCGCTCTTGACTGAAGGGGTGTTTGTAGCCATGCCGGATGCTAGCATCGAGGCATGGTTCGGCTTGCAGACCGAAAGAAACATTGGTGGAATGCGGTACGCTATTCCACCCTACGGTTTTGAGATTTGCGGAATCGGAGGGTTCGGCATGCAGGCCGAACCCGTAACCGCGGCGCGCCGTATACGGCGCGAAACCCCGCGGTTACCCCATATGCAATCCGCCGTTCAGGGAGAAGTCGGCACCAGTGGAAAAACCGCCATCTTCCGAGGCGATCCATACGACAATCGAGCCGATTTCATCGGGCGTCCCAAGTCGCTTGACCGGAATCGTTGCGACGATTTTTTCGAGGACATCGGGGCGCACCGCTCGTACCATGTCCGTGCCGATATAACCAGGGGAGATGGTGTTGACGGTCACGCCTTTGGATGCGACTTCCTGCGCGAGCGCCATCGTGAAGCCATGAATGCCCGCTTTCGCGGTCGAGTAATTGGTCTGACCAAACTGGCCTTTCTGGCCATTGACCGAAGAAATATTGATGATGCGCCCCCAACCGCGATCGAGCATGCCATCGATCACCTGCCGGGTAACGTTGAACAGACTGTTCAGATTGGTGTTGATGACGGCGTTCCAATCGTCGCGCGACATCTTCCGAAACGTGCCATCACGCGTGATGCCTGCGTTGTTGACCAGGATATCCACCCCGCCGTGCTCATCTTTCACTTTTTTCAGCGCGTCAACGGTTGAATCCCAATCGCCGACGTTACCGACCGATGCGAAAAACTTGTATCCCAGCTCGTGTTGCTCGGCGAGCCATTTCACGTGATCACGGCTTGGTCCGCACCCGGCGATGACGGTGTGGCCTTCCTTCGCCAATCGTTGGCAAATCGAAGTGCCGATACCACCCATACCTCCTGTTACATACGCAACGCGCTTTACCATATTGATTCTCCTTTGAATTGAATTTTCCGGCTCATCGCTCCACCGCTAACGCCACGCCCATGCCACCGCCGATGCATAAGGACGCTAATCCTTTTCGCGCATCGCGCTTGATCATTTCGTGAAGCAAGGTCACCAGTATCCGGCAACCCGACGCGCCGATCGGGTGACCGATCGCGATCGCGCCACCATTTACGTTGATACGGCGCGTATCCCAGCCCATTTCCTGGTTGACGGCACAGGCCTGCGCTGCGAACGCTTCGTTGATTTCCATCAAGTCGAGATCGCTCGTGGTCCATCCTGCCTTCGCCAGGCAAAGCCTGGATGCCGGCACCGGTCCCATGCCCATGATCTTGGGATCGATGCCGGCCGATGCGTATGCCTTGATGCGGGCGAGCGGTTTAAGACCAAGCTCGCTCGCCTTACGCGCCGACATCATCACCACTGCCGCGGCGCCGTCATTGATGCCTGACGCATTGCCCGCGGTGACCGTTCCATTCTTCGAGAAAGCGGGCTTGAGTTCCGCAAGGGATTCAACCGTCGTACCTTCCCGTATGTACTCGTCGCTGTCGAACACGATCGTGCCTTTGCGCGATGCGATTTCGAAGGGCACGATCTCATCTTTGAACCGGCCGGCCTTCTGTGCGGCCGCTGCTTTTTGCTGTGATGCTGCGGAAAACGCGTCCTGCAGGGCCCGCGTGATACCGAACTTCGCGGCGACATTTTCCGCCGTCGTGCCCATGTGGTACTGGTTGTACACATCCCACAGGCCATCGACAATCATCGAATCGACGAGTTTCGCATTTCCCATTCGAACGCCGTCCCGCGAGTTCATCATGAGGTGCGGCGCGAGATTCATATTTTCTTGGCCGCCTGCGATGACGATTTCGGCATCCCCCGACTTGATTGCCTGGGCGGCCAGGTGGGTCGCTTTCAGTCCGGAGCCGCAGACCTTGTTGATGGTCATCGCCGGCACCATGTCGGGCAACCCCGCCTTGATCGCGGCCTGACGCGCTCCGTTCTGACCGACGCCTGCCGTCAAAACCTGACCAAGGATGACCTCGCTCACCTGCTCAGGCCGGATGCCTGACTTGGCGAGGAGCGCTTTGATGACATGCGCCCCGAGGTCAGCGGCGGGGATCTTTGCGAGCGTCCCGCCAAATTTTCCAACCGCCGTGCGCAAGGCTGCCACGATGACGACGTCTTCCATACGATGCTCCTGATGAGACAGTCAATCCGCCTTGACCAGAACGTACCGTCCAGGCGCGGGCTCAATGATTGGGAATTTCTTGCTGCCGAGCTTCTTGCGATCGCGCAACCGTTTTCCAGCATGCGGCGCGAGCCATGCGTACCAATGCGGCCACCAGCTCCCCGATACTGAACGAGCCGTGGAAAGCCACGCCTTGGGATCGTCGCCATGCAAGCCATCCACCCAGTAGTTTCGCTTGCCTTTCGCCGGCGGATTGATGACCCCCGCAATGTGACCGCTGGCGCCAAGCAAGAATGTGGCGTCACCCCCTACCAAGCGAGTGGATTGGTAGGCGGTTCCCCAAGGCACGATGTGATCGTCGCGTGAGGCATAAACGTAGGTCGGGACCGCGATGGCGGACAAATCGAGTGGGACCCCACATTGGATCGTCTTGCCGGGCTGCGCGAACTTGTTTTCGAGGTAAGCGTTGCGAAGGAACCAGCTCACCATGGGTCCGGGCAAGTTCGTGCTGTCCGAATTCCAGTAGAGCAGATCGAACGCGGGAGGCGCTTTGCCCTTGAGATAGCTATTGCTCACGTACTGCCAGATCAGATCGTTCGCGCGTAGTGCGGAAAACGTGAACGCCATGTCCTTGCCGGGGAGAATGCCGCCATGCCCAATGCTGGCCTCAGCTGCGGCGACCGACTCTTCGCTCACGAGCAAGCCCAACTCACCCACATCGGCGAAATCGAGCAGCGTAGTGAGCAAAGTGAGGCTCGCCACCTTGTCGTCCCCCGCCGTTGCCATGACCGCTAGCGCCGCGGCAAGCAGGGTACCGCCCACACAAAATCCGAGCGCGTTGACCTGAGATTTACCCGTGATCGCGCGAGCGACATCGATGGCGCGCATCACACCGCCCTTCAGGTAGTCGTCCCAGGTGAGATGTCCTAAGTCCGGCGTGATCTGGCGCCACGAAACGACAAAAACCGTATGTCCCTCGCCGATGGCGTGGCGAATGAATGAATTCTCCGGTTGCAGATCGAGAATGTAGAACTTGTTCACACACGGCGGAATGATGACCAGTGGACGTTCGTAGACTTCCGCGGTCGTCGGGGAGTATTGAATCAGTTGCATCAGTTCGTTCTCATACACCACCGCGCCTGGTGTGATCGCCAAATTCTTGCCGACGACAAAGGCGGTTTCGTCCGTCATCGAGACGCGGCCCTTGGCAAGATCCTGGAAATAGAGTGCCATCCCTTCAGTCAAACTCTGGCCGCCGGACTCAATCGCGAGTTGCAGTGCCTCGGGATTCGTGGCTAGAAAATTCGACGGACTCATTGCGTCGAGAAACTGCCTGACGCCAAAGCGCAGTTGGTCCTTGGTCTTCTCATCACCCAGGGCCTGCTCGACCGAGCTTTCGAGCAAAGTGGAAAAAGACAAATAGAGCCGGCGAATCGCATCGAAGCGCGGATCGTTGCCCCACGCATCGGCCGAGAATCGGCGATCGGCAGCGCCGCCCGCGGTGTTCCCAGCCGCCGGATCGGCGGTAAAGTGCGTCCAGAAGTCCGTGACGTTCTTGAACGCCTCTTGCTGCAGCTTCGCCGAATTGATGGCGAAGGTATTGAACAGCTGAAGCGGGTCGTTCGCGGGCGCGGCCGATGTGGCTGAAGGGTTTGCGCCCAATGCGGCATTGAAAGTCTCCATCGCCCGCCGACCGGCCTCGAACCACGCCGTCAGGAGTTGCATCGGAATGTTGGATGGATCGTTCATAAATCCCCACTAAACCAACACTAGCAGATGGGCCTTCGCACGGTTGCATAGTGCGACGATGCTTGGATCAATGCAAGCGGTGCGACAATTACCCCTGCATTCAGGAGTGTGCACGCTCTCCCCGCATACTCCTAGACGAAAAAAAGCCCCGGAAGTTCCGGGGCTTTGCTTGGCAGTGATCGCCTTGCGTGCCGGCGGAGCGGCACGGCCGGACGACGTTGCTTAGCTGCGTTTCGCCCGGGCCTTCGTTGCTTAGCTGCGTTTCGCGCGGGCCTTCGTTACGTCCGCGAAGTTCGCTTGCGTAACGTCGGTAGTCTGCTTGGCGATCTTCGACCAGCCGTCGTAGGCAGAATTCATTGCGGCAAACGATGACTTCATCATGTTGACGGCGCCTTCGGAACCGGCCGGTGCGCTCTTCGCAATCGCGTCGATCGTGCTTGCAAATGCGCGATTCATCTCGGCTGTCTGCGCCTCGACGATCTTCGCTACGTTGGCTTGCGCTTGGGTGGCCACATCGTAGAAGCTTTGCGCGTAGGTGACGGCTTTTTGCAGGGCCGGTTGCGCGGCACCGCTGTTCAACTTGATCAGGTCCTGCGGATCCTGCGTGCTGATCACCGAACGCAGATGCGCGCTGGCATCCTCGAACGTTGACTTCGCCGAAGTGATGTTGAGTGCGGCGAGTTTCTCGACGGCTGCGAACTGGGCTTGGGCAATCGCAATGCTGGCTTCAAAACCGGCTTTGCCGGCGGCGATGAGATTTTCTGGGGTGGTGGTCATGGTTTGAAGTTCCTTAATTTGAGAAATACCGGCTTTGAGCGGATTTGCTGCATAGCAACAATTGAATTGTATTCAGGAATCCAGCCGTGTCAACATCTTTTGTTGCAACGCACCATTCTAGGCAATCCATCCGATTGATGATGAACTCGACGAGTAAGCTCGACCGCGCGGAGCACGCTCACGTCGGGTTCTCGTCATGACTCGCTGAAACGGCGTGCCAGACATCCTCTAAAGACCTATCCAGCGCACTATAGAAACACATTTATGTAACAAATTCATAGTCTTACAGCGACAAGTAAAAATCTTTCGCAAACTGAAAAGGAGTGTGATATTGTTCCTTTGTCGGTGTCGAAAGGGCATGTAGGGAGTCCAGGCATGCAGTCGACCCACCAAGTTACCTCCGAGAGCGCTGAGTCATCGCGCTCTTCCTCCCTGAAACGGCCCGCAAGGGCCGTTTTTTTTGACCCTAGCGCGACAGCGGGCGGCGCAGAAACAAAAACGCCCAGCCGTTTCTCGACTGGGCGTCTGCGAGTGAGCGATGCGCGCTCTACTAGCCTGCCACCTTCTCACCCAGCACTGACACGGTCACATGCACCACGACGTCCGTATGCAAGGCGACCGCGATCTGCGTATCGCCAATCGCCTTCAACGGGCCCTGCGGGAGGCGAATCGCTGAACGCTCGACTTCATGCCCGAGCGCTTTCAATGCCTCGACGATATCGGGCGAGGTCACCGAGCCGAACAAGCGGCCATCCACGCCGGCCTTGCGCGTGATCTGCACCATCTGGCCATCCAGCCGTGCGCCTCTGGCTTGCGCCTGTGCGAGCGTGTCGGATTGCGCTTTTTCGAGTTCAGCGCGGCGCTTTTCGAACTCTTGCAGACTCGCCGGGGTGGCGCGCTTCGCCTTGCCGGTTGGAATCAGGAAGTTGCGCGCAAAGCCGTCTTTCACTTTCACCACATCCCCGAGGCTGCCGAGGTTGTGAATCTTCTCCATCAAGATGATCTGCATCGATTGAATCCTTCGCTCAGTGGAGATCGGTGTACGGGAGCAACGCGAGGAAACGCGCACGCTTGATCGCCAGCGACAACTGGCGCTGGTAACCCGCCTTGGTGCCGGTGATCCGCGCCGGCATGATCTTGCCGTTCTCGTTGATGAAGTCCTTCAGGATGTCGATGTCCTTGTAGTCGATCCACATGATTTTCTCAGCGGTGAAGCGACAGAACTTGCGACGACGGAACAGCCCTTTTTCACGCGTGCGATTGTCTTTGCGACCACCCTTCGCGCCTGCTTTGCCCTTGGAGGGGCCCCTGCCGAATGTTGCCATGAAGAATTTCCTATTCGAAATGAATGTTCAGCGCGTGGAGTTCGATGCCGCGATGATTCTTGCCGCGATGGGCAATGAATCCTTCAACCCGCACGGCTGTGCCGAGCGGCGCTGCGCACACCAAACGCGCCATCTTTTCCGTTGCCACGCATGCGATTTCCATATTAAGTTGTCGAATCGTCCCTGCCTCAGTCTGCTCCGATTCGTGCGCAAGCTTGAATCGCACGATTGCGACGCCAGCCGGTGTGTAGCGGAGCGGTTCCAGCTCGACGACACGACCGGTGAGGATGAGTTGATTCGAACCGCTCAAGCCGCCGCTGGGGCTGCCGCCGGCGCGGCTTCGGTCGCTTCTGCCGCTTCAGCCGGCTTGGGCGCATCACCATGCAGCACGGAGCGTGCCTTCTCTTCTTTCATCATCGGCGAGGGCGCCGTCACGGCCGCCTTCATCTTGATGGTGAGATGACGCAGCACTGCATCGCTGAACTTGAATGAGTGCTCGAGCTCACCAAGGGCCTCGTTGTCGCACTCGATGTTCATGAGCACGTAGTGGGCTTTATGGATCTTGTCGAGCGGGAATGTAAGCTGACGGCGACCCCAGTCTTCCAGACGATGGATGGTGCCGCCGCGCGTCGTTACCGTTTGCCGGTAACGCTCGATCATCGCGGGCACCTGCTCGCTCTGATCGGGATGCACGATAAATACAATTTCGTAATGACGCATGATGCTCCTTATGGGTAATGCCACCCGATAAGCCGATGCGGCAGGCCCGGTGTGGCAAGGATGGATCGATCAGAGAATGCTGCGATCGATCTAAAGTTGCGGCCAAGTGAAACGCCAGCCGCGAAAAGCCCGTGATTGTACGGCGGGATGGGTGTTCTAGGCAACCGCTAGGCGAAGGTTACGGCCTAAGCGTTCTGCGCCGCCTCGCCTCGAACAGGCAAACACCGACCGAGACCGAGACATTCAGGCTTTCCACCGATCCATGCATCGGAATCTTGACCCTCAGATCACACTTTTCGCGGGTGAGGCGCCGCATGCCCTCCCCCTCCGCGCCGAACACCCAGGCACCCGCGGCCGGGAAATCGGCCTCGTAAAGGCTCTTCTCGGCATCGTCCATCGTCCCGATGATCCAGATATTCCGTTCTTTTAGCTCCTCCAGGGTACGGGCCAGGTTAGTGACCATGAAATACGGGATCACCTCGGCCGCCCCGCTCGCCACTTTTGAGACCGTGGCGTTAATCCCGCAGGCCCGGTCTTTTGGGGCAATTACCGCATGCACGCCCGCGCCGTCTGCCACCCGCAGACACGCGCCAAGATTGTGCGGATCAGTGATGCCATCCAAGACGAGCAAAAGCGGTGGGCCGGTTACACCATCCAGTAAATCATCGAGCGACTTAGTGGATGTTGCGTTCGTTTCCGCACTCGCGACGACGCCTTGATGCCGCGCGCCTTTGGCGAAGCCATCGAGCCGATTGGACTCGACTTGCATGACGCGCACGCCCTTTTCGGCGGCGAGTTTCACGAGCGCCTTCGAGCGCGCATCATCGCGGGCCGCATCGATATAGATCTCGGCAACACTTCCAGGCGCCGCGCGAAGCCGCCCCGTCACCACATGAAAACCACAAATAAAGGTGCGCGCCATGATCAGTCTGCCAGCCGGAAATCAATGCGGGCGAGGTCCATGTCGACATGCGCGACCCGTACCCGCACCTTCCCCGACAACCGGTAAGTATGCAGCCCGCGCTCGCCGCGCAGTTCATGGCGGGCCGCATCGTATTTGAAATAGTCGCTGCCAAGCTCCGAGATATGCACGAGCCCCTCGACGAATAGCGTTTCCAACTGGACAAAAATCCCAAACGAGGTCACCGCGCTGATCGTGCCGTCGAACTCCTCGTTCACCTTGTCTTTCATGAAGAAGCACTTGAGCCACTGCACCACATCGCGCGACGCGTCATCGGCCCGGCGCTCAGTCATCGAAGCGGTCTCACCAAGCGCCCGCCAGTCGCCTGGCTCATAGCGCTCCTTGGCGAGCACCGCCTTGATTGCACGATGCACCACCAGATCCGGATAGCGGCGGATCGGTGAGGTGAAGTGCGCATAGGCTGGGTATGCAAGCCCGAAGTGACCTTCGTTGTCTGGGCTATACATCGCCTGCTGCATCGATCGGAGCAACACCGTCTGCATGAGCGCGCGATCCGGACGATCCTTGATCGACTCCATCAATCGCGCGTAGTCCTTCGTCGTGGGCTTGCTGCCGCCGCCCAGACCCAAACCGAACTCGCGCAGGAATTCGCGCAGATTGTCGAGCTTCTCAGGTGTGGGCCCGGCATGCACGCGATACAGCAGCTTGTGATCATGCTCATCGAGAAACGTCGCCGCGCAGACGTTCGCTGCGAGCATGCATTCTTCGATGAGGCGATGGGCGTCATTCCTCACGCTCGCACGAATTCCCTTGATCTTGCCGTCCTCGTCGAACACGAGCTCGGTTTCACTCGATTCAAACTCGATCGCGCCGCGCTGCTTGCGCGCATTGAGCAGGCTTTGAAACACTTCATCGAGACAGCGCAGATGCGGGATCAAAGCGGCGTCGATTCCAGAATTCGCAGTGGCACCGGCCGGCTTGTAAAGGACATCGGCCACCTGCGTATAGGTCAAACGCGCAGCCGAGCGCATCACCGCCGGATAAAACTTATGCGAGGCAACCCGGCCGGCTTTGGTGATCGACATCTCACACACCATCGCGAGACGCTCGACCTTCGGATTCAATGAGCACAGACCATTCGATAAGTGTTCGGGCAGCATCGGAATCACGCGGCGCGGGAAATACACCGAGGTGCCGCGTTCACGCGCTTCGCGATCCAGCGCATCGCCCGGACGCACATAGTGGCTTACATCGGCGATCGCAACCAGCAATCGATAGCCGCGCCCATCGCGCTCGGCAAACACCGCATCATCGAAGTCACGCGCGGTTTCCCCATCGATCGTCACGAGCGGAGTCGCGGTGAGATCGGTTCTGCCGGCCCGTTCGGCCGGTCGAAATACATCGGTATAACGCTCGGCGCGCTTGATCGCCGCCGCCGAGAATTCAAACGGTAACTGGTGCTTACGCAGCGCAATTTCGATTTCCATGCCAGGGTCGGTAGCATGCCCCAGAACTTCGATGACACGGCCAATCGGTTGCACGCTGCGAGACGGTTGCTCGACCAACTCGACCGTGACGATCTGATTGGTGCGCGCCGTGCCGATGCTATCTGGCTGAATCAGGATGTCTTGACTGATGCGACGATCCGAGGCCACCACGAAAAACACCCCGTGTTCGCGATGAAAGCGCCCCACCACGCGCTTTTGTGCGCGCTCAAGCACCTCGACGATGGACCCTTCCCGGCGGCCGCGTCGATCGATGCCGGTTGGGCGTAGCAGGACGCGATCGCCATGCAACACCTGATGCATCTCGCGCGGCGCGAGCACATATTCATTACCGTCGTCGCCGTGCAGATAGCCATGCCCATCGGGATGACCATTCACTCGCCCGCTGATGAGATCGAGCTTTTCCGCGATCAGTAGTGCGCCTTTGCGATTGCGCAGAATCTGACCATCTCGAGCCATGGCGTTGACACGCCGATGAAAAACTTCGTGAGCCGCCTCCGGGACCCCCATTCGTAGCGCAAGGTCGAACTCGGCAAGTGGGATGGAATCCCGGGCGAGCGCTTCAAGAATCGCTTCCCGCGACGGAATCGTCACCAATGTGCGATCTATTTCGGTCCGCTGCGGCCGTTGACCACGCATTTGCACCGGCTCATCGATTGTTTTACTTCGTTTCGTTGACACAGCTTTCTTTTCTTTCTTAGAATGCGCGGCTCGCTTTGGGGCCGCGGTTTCCTGAATTTGTTGTCGTAAGTCGTTTAGTGTTCTGAATCGTTTAGACTTGATCAGCCCGGCACCGGAAAACGTTTTATGACGAAAACGGCGCCAAGCGAGCCTGCATAGCAGTACGCCCAGGTCGATCGCACTACGGAAAAAGCGTTTGCACATTGGTCCATAGGGAACATCCTAACGGAACATGTGCGCGTCGATTCGTGATGCCAGCCCCGCGGCGCCGAGATGGCGGAATTGGTAGACGCACTAGGTTCAGGTCCTAGCGCCCGCAAGGGTGTGGAGGTTCGAGTCCTCTTCTCGGCACCATCATTGTAAGCGTAGTCGCAATACACGGTATTGGTTGACCTTCCGGGGCGCACGTCCCCCGGAGGCCGCGCGCGCGCAAAGCGCATCGCAATCGGCCAGCCCCCCGTACTCGCAGTACACTTCTCATGCAGGCTGGGTCGGCGGTCGATCCCGGCATTTCAGGTCGGGTGCCATGGCACCGACCAATCGCATCGGAGTAAATAATGAGTGAACCCGTCGTGGCATTGCTGCATCCCGGTGAAATGGGGAGCGGCGTCGGCGGTTGTTTAGCGGCGCGCGGCATGCGCGTGCTGTTTGCATCAGACGGACGTAGCGCCGAGTCGCTGGCGCGCGCGAAAGCAGCCGGGCTGCATGATGGCGGCAGCGTTCGATCGATCGTGAGAGAAAGCGCGATCGTGCTGTCGATTTGCCCGCCGCATGCGGCGCTGGATGTCGCCAATGAAGTGGCCAAAGCCGGATTCAAAGGGGTATTCGTCGATGCGAATGCGATTGCGCCCGCCACGACGCGCACGATCGGCGATGTCATCACCGCGGCAGGCGGTACCTTCGTCGATGGCGGCATCATCGGACCGCCGCCCAAGCCCGGTGTGCGTACGCGGCTTTATCTCGCCGGCGCACAAGCCAAGCGGATCGACAAGCTATTTACCGGCACCGCGGTCGGGACCGTCGTGCTCGAGCAGCCGGTCGGGGCCGCCTCAGCGGTCAAAGCCTGCTATGCGGCATGGACCAAGGGTTCAATCGCGTTGATGGCCAACATCCGCACACTTGCCGCCCATGAGGGTATCGATGAGGTTCTTCTCAAGGAATGGAGCGAAAGCCAGGGCGATCTTGGCAAACGCTCCACCGCCATCACGACGCAATCGCGCAAGGCATGGCGATGGATCGCCGAAATGGAAGAACTCGCCAAAGGGTTCCGCACCGCCGGACTGCCAGACGGCTTTCACCTAGCCTGCGCCGATCTGTATACAAGACTGGCTGCCTGCAAAGATGCGAAGACCGAGCCGACGCTCGATGAAATCCGCGCGCTGCTCCTCAAAGGCTCAAGCAGCGCGAAATCGAGGACATGAGCCGCCGACGCGCCCTTGTTATCGGTGGGTCGCTCGGTGGGCTGTTTGCCGCGCACATGTTGCGAAGAATCGGCTGGGACGTCCAACTCTTCGAGCGATCAGGCGATGATCTCGCGACCCGCGGTGCGGGCATCGGCACGCATGCTGAACTCTTCGAAGTGATGCGTGAAATCGGCGTGCCGATCGATGCCAATCTCGG
>CAMDRJ010000137.1 GCA_945906755.1 Klebsiella pneumoniae
TCACCACCGCTGCCGTCGCGCAAACAACGGTAGAGGACTCGTCAATGGAGAATGCGGGCCTGCTGACCATCGCGCTATTCGCGCTGGCGTTTTTCGGTTGCTGCGCATGGTTTGCCTGGATGACCTGGCGCAATGAAAAGAAAGATCAGCAAGTCGACAAACCCAAAGGATAGTTTTCCGCCGCGAGCTACCCGGCCAGCGCGACAAACTGTGCGGTGATACGCGTACCGGTGAATACCGGACGCGTGTCGATCGATACGCTCCCGCCGTGCGCCTGCACAATTTCGCGCACGATGGCAAGATCCAAACCGCTACCGTCGCTCGCCGCCCTGCCACTGCCGCGATAAAAGCGCTCAAATACGTGGCCGGCTGCCTCGGGTGGAATGCCCGGACCAGCGTCTTCAACGATCAGCGTGGGCGCCGGGTCACTGCCAATACGAATGGTGATGGTGGCTGTCCCAGGCGCATGCCGGATCGCGTTGTCGATGAGATTGGAGACCATCTCGGACAAGAGCGTTGGGTCACCCATCATCATCACCGGCCGAGGCGGCGCCTCCAATTCGAGTGCAACGCCGGCATCAAGCGCCTTGATCACCCAGCGCTCACCCGCCTCGCGCGCCACGGTCGCCAGATCGAGCGCCACAAACGTCTGGCCCAGATTGAATCCCGGTTCGGCGCGGGCCAGGGTCAGCAGTTGTTGCGCTAAATGAATGGTGCGGTCACTGGCATGCCTGAGCGATTCCATGCGCTCGCGCAACGCGGGCGTGAGGGGCTCTCGCTCGAGACTTTCCACCTGCAGCCGGAGCGCAGTAAGCGGCGTACGCAATTGATGCGCAGCATCGGCGATGAACTTGCGTTGCGCACGCAGCGCGATCGCCAGCCACTCGAACAGCTCATTGGTCTTCACGATGATCGGGCGAATTTCGCGTGGCACGCCCTCGGTCGGCACCGGCGAAAGATCCCGATGGTCTTTGCGCCCGAGCGCGTTCGACACTTGCACCAGGGAACGCAAGCCGCCAGTCACGCCAGACCATATCAAGAGCGCGGCCGACAGCAATAGCAGCACTTGTGGAATCAGCGCGATGGCGATGATCTCGGTTGCCAAGGCATGCCGCTTATTCAATGTTTCGGCCACCGCAATAACGACCGGTTCGAGCGAACCGGCTGGATTGGCGCGAATGACAACCCCACGAATCGGCACGGCTTCGAAGACGCCGTCAAAGTAGGTCGGACGTTGCACGTCACGCGAAGGCTCAGGGACCGCCAGTCCCCGATGGCCGAGGATCAACGCACCCGCTTCGTTGGCCACCTTGTAGAAGATACGATCATGTTCGTCCCACTCGAAGACCTCGATCGCCTCCTTCGGCAGGCGCAAAATCGCCTGTCCGCTATCGACCTTGGTTTGCGAGGCGAGTGAACGCGCCGAATCCAGGAGCCAGTAGTCGTAGGCCGAATTCGCAAACCGATAGGCAAAGAGATACGAGATGCCGGTGTCGACGCCAATCAGCAACAGAAGCGGGATGGCAAGCCGCGCCAACAATCGCCCGCGCAGGCTGTTGGTGCCGGCCACTACGGTGCTGCGCGAATGAGATAACCAAAGCCACGCATGGTGACGATCTGCACCCCAAGCGGCCCGAGCTTCTTGCGCAGCCGATGGATGTACACCTCCGCTGAGTTCTCCGAAAAATCCTTGTCCCAGGTCGACATCGATGTGACCAGCCGGTCTTTCGAAACCACCTGTCCCGATCGCGTGGCGAGGATTTCCAGCATCGCAAAATCACGCGGCGAAAGCTTGACCGCATCCTCATGAAAACGCGCGGTGCGGTTGTTGGTGTCAATCGCCAATCCGCCGATCTGAATCGCCGGCACCGCCACATTCGCACTCCGGCGGATCAGCGCGCGCATGCGCGCCTCCAACTCGGCCAATTCGAACGGCTTCACCAAGTAATCGTCGGCGCCCAGATCAAGGCCACGCACGCGATCGTCCAACGCATCGCGCGCGGTCATGATGAGGACAGGGACCGTTTGTCGATTCGCTCGCGCCTGCTTTAGCACCTCGAAGCCATCCAGTTGCGGCAACCCAAGATCGAGCAGCACCAGGTCGTACCGCTCGACGTTGAGTGCAGTAAGCGCGCTCTTGCCGTCACGAACGCTGTCGACGGCATAGCCCGTCTGCTTGAGGGCGCCGGCCAGCCCAACCGCGATATCGGTGTCGTCTTCGACGAGCAGTATTCTCATGAGCGCATGATACCGATCATGGCAGTCGCCCACCAAAGGCCCCGCGAGTTTATGAGATAGGTTCTAGAATCGCGCCACACCCAGGCCACGGCCCCTTGTCCGGAGACAGTCATGCCCAAGATCCGCCATATCGCGATGCAGGTTCCCGATCTCGAAAAGACCGCGCGCTTCTATGAAACCTGTTTTGAATTTGAACGCGTGCATAGCGCGGAAAGTCCGATCGGCAATGCCATCATGCTATCCGATGGTGTACTGAATCTGACCTTGCTCCATTTTCCGGATGGCAAAGGTGGGCAACTCAACGGACCGGAGTGGGCGGGGCTGCATCACTTTGGCATCGTGGTCGAGGATGCCAAGACCACGCGCGAAAAAATCGAAGCCAACGGCGGCAAGTACTTCATGAAACTGCCGGCCTATCCGGGTGTCGATGTCGAAGAGAAATTCAAGGACCCCAATGGCGTGGTGTTCGATGTGTCAGAACACGACTGGCATCAGGCGAAATAGCTAGAAGCTAGGCTCAGAAGCGATACTGCGCGCTCGCGCCAACCAGGTAGTGGCGGCCCGGTGCCGGCTCGAAGAAGCGCGAGTTGCCCTCGTTCACGATCACCGAACCGCTGTATTTGCGATCGAAGAGATTGTCGATCCGCACGAACTCTGAGATCGTCCAGCGCGCGATGGTCTGATCGAGCACCAGCCGCCAGCTCGCCACCGCATAACCAGGTGCCCGATCGCTATTCTGGTCGTTGACGAACACGCGGCTGACCGCGCGAACGTCGAACGCCGTCAGCCACCCGGGCTGCTTGAAGCTCAACTCGGCGAAGCCGGTGTTCTGCGGCACGCCGGGGATTCTTGACCCGGCGGGAATGATCAGCGTTGGCGTCGTGCAAGCTGGCGGCGGCGCTGCGCAGGTCAGGAACGAATCGTCATAGGTGGCCCGCACGGTGGCAGCCGACAGTGACAACGCCAGGGATTTGGTGAATGCGGTGACGAATCCTGCTTCAAAACCATTGCGTGTCGTATGCCCGGCGTTCTGAAAGGTCGAGCGTCCACCGCTATTAGTGAGAACAACGATTTCATCGGTGGTCTTGGTGTGAGACGCCGCGATATTGAGCTGCGTGCCGGCGCTCAACAGCAGCTTCCCGCCCACTTCGTAAGAGAGACTGCGCGCCGGTCGCAAATCGAAGTTGAGCCCGGCGCCGGTCGAACCCGGCGGACGATAGGCAAGTTCATTGAAGGTCGGCGTCTCGAAGCCTTTACCTACGGAGGCATACAAATTGATCGCATCGGTGAGGTGATAGACCAAGCCGCCGACCGGCGTGACCGCTGAATATTTCGCGGCACCACTGTCATCGGGATTGCCGGCCGTAATGAAATTGTCCGTCGAACTAAATCGCACGCGGCTCGCTCGCACACCGGCCGCTGCCTGCCAGTCTTCTGCAAAGTGCCACTCACCCTGCACATACTGGTCAAAGTTGGTGACGCGATTATCTTCGTCACGTCGCAGAGCACCTTGCACGCCTAAGGCGCTGCCGATGAAATTCTCGAAGCCCCTGCGTTTTTCGTCAAGCGTGTCGTAATTGAATCCGCCGGTGAGCGTGACCGGCCCGCCAAAGAGCCGGTTTTTGTGCGTCCAGCGCATATCAAGGCCAGCGTAGTCACGCGCCAGATCCACGACGCCACCAGAATGGCGCACGGGGGCGGGTGCTGGCGGACACTGGGGAAGGGCAACTTGCGTACACACCGGAATCGAAAGCACCTGATTCACATCGCGCGCCCCGGTATGCGCCATGACCCGCAGCGCATTGGACTCGCCCAATCGGTGATCGAGAACCAAGCCACCTTGCGTCTGCCGCACACTCTTCCTGGTATTGAATGTGATCGCGCCCGGATCAACCTGCCGCGGATCGGCGTCGTACTGAGCGCGCGTCAAGCCGAGTGGATCTTGCGCATCCGGCATATTGACCGTGTTGCCGATCAGCGAGACCGATGTTGCCTCGCCCAGTGCAAATTTCAGCTTGGCATTGCCCGCATCGCGCGTTGCCGCGCTATGAACGCGATAGCCATTGGTGTCGAAGCGCGACGCTTCGAGCACATAGTCGGTGCGGGCAGCCGGGGCGACGCCCTATGCTTTCAACCCGACACGCGACGTGCCAAAGCTGCCGAACGCAACCGAGGGCGTGATGGTGGGCTCTTTGGCGCCGTCTTCGGTGAGGATCTGGATCACCCCGCCCGATGAATTCCCATAGAGCGCCGAGAACGGGCCACGCAACACTTCGATTCGTTTGGCCGAACCAAGCGAGAAGTGGGACACCTGCCCCTGGCCATCGGGCATCGTCGCGGGGATACCATCTGCATAAAGCCTTAGCCCCCGCACGCCGAAGGTCGATCGCGCGCCAAAGCCGCGGGAGGAAATCTGCAGATCCTGGGCGTAGTTATGGCGATTCTGGACGACGATCCCCGGCACCCGGCCAAGCGACTCCGACAGGTTGACGCCCAACTGCCCTTTCTGGATATCGTCCGCCCCGACCGCATCGATGGAGGCCGGCAGATCGAACCCACGCGCCTCTTCACGCGTCGCGGTGATGACGACCGGTGCCAGCACGTCTTGTTGCGCAGCGGAAACTGCCGGCAGCATAAAGATCGCCACAACGGCGAGCGATTGGGTTCGAGGCAGGAGACTGGCCATGACCGAGCATCTTTCCAAATGAGGTACTTACGACACCGCTCCCACAGCCGGATCGGGTGCGTCGCGGCCGGCCGGCGTTGTCATTTCGGCCAGCAGGCTATCATCGGACCGGTTGACCCGTTGTTCTTGCCGGTTTCGGTTGCCGTGCCACGATCCCTCGGCTACGATTCCGAACCATCAAGATAACGCACTTCCCCTCTACCAAAGGAGGCACTCCCATGACAGTAAAAGTATCGATGACCGTAAACGGCAAGGCCGTGGCGGCCGAAGTCGAAGAACGAACCCTGCTTGTTTCGTTCATCCGCGAGAATCTACGCCTCACCGGCACCCATGTCGGCTGCGATACCGCCCAGTGCGGCGCCTGCACGATCCATATGAACGGCAAGGCAGTGAAGAGCTGCAACATGCTTGCCATGCAGGCCGAAGGCGCGCAACTCCAAACGATCGAAGGCGTGGCGAAGCCAGATGGCACGCTGCACCCAATGCAAGAGGCCTTCCGGCAAAACCACGGGCTCCAGTGCGGTTTCTGCACCCCCGGCATGGTGATGAGCGCGCTCGACATGGTGCGCCTCCATCCGAGCCCCGATGAAGCGACCGTGCGCGCCGAGCTCGATGGCAATCTTTGCCGTTGCACCGGTTACCACAACATCGTGAAGTCGATCATCGCCGGTGCCAAAGCGATGCGCGGCTGAGCCCAGGAGACCACACTATGGGTGCCCCTCTTATCGGCGCGTCGGTCCTCCGGCGCGAAGATCATCGCTTCCTTGTAGGCAACGGGCAATACACCGACGATATCGCATTGCCCCATCAGACCCATGCAGCCTTCGTGCGCTCGCCCCACGCGCATGCGAACATCAAACGCATCAACACCGCGAAAGCCAAAGCGGCGCCGGGTGTGCTGGCTATCTTCACCGGCGATGACACCGCCGCGATCGGCGGCCTGCCCTGCGGCTGGCTCATCACCGGTACCGACGGCCAGCCAATGAAGGAACCGCCGCATGCGGTTCTGGCGCGCGGCAAAGTGCGCTATGTCGGTGACCATGTCGCGGTCGTCATTGCGGAAACCCAGGCGCAAGCGCGCGATGCGGCGGAGCTGGTCGATGTCGACTATGACGTGCTGCCCGCGGTCGTGAATGGCCCGGCTGCACTGAAAGCCGGCGCCCCGCAATTGCATGAAGGCGTCGCCAACAACCGCTGCTACAACTGGGCCCTTGGCGACAAGGCCGCAGTTGACAAGGCATTTGCCGGCGCAGCCCATGTCACCAAACTCGATTTCATCAACAATCGGCTGGTGCCCAATGCGATGGAACCGCGCGCGGTGAACGCATCGTACAACCGGTCGGACGACAGCTACACGCTTTATGTAGCAAGCCAGAACCCACACGTTGAGCGGCTCTTGATGTGCGCGTTTGTGCTCGGCCTGCCCGAGCACAAGGTGCGCGTCGTGGCGCCCGATGTCGGTGGCGGCTTCGGCTCGAAGATCTATTTGTATGCCGAAGATGTCGTGCTGACCTGGGCGGCCAAGCAAGTTGGCCGGCCGATCAAGTGGACCGCCGATCGCACTGAAGCTTTCCTCTCGGATGCGCATGGCCGTGACCACACCACGCATGCCGAATTGGCGATGGACAAGGACGGCAAGTTCCTCGCGATGCGCGTGCAAACGGTGGCCAATGTTGGTGCCTATCTGTCGACGTTTGCGTCCTGCGTGCCGACGATTCTTTACGCAACGCTGCTCGCCGGTCAGTACACCACGCCGGTCATCTACTGCGAAGTCGATGCGGTGTTCACCAATACCGCGCCGGTCGATGCTTATCGTGGCGCAGGCCGTCCGGAGGCGACCTACGTCGTCGAGCGGCTGGTCGAAACCGCGGCGCGTGAGATGAAGATCGATCCGGCCGAGATGCGCCGCAAGAACTTCATCCGAGCCTTCCCGTATCAAACGCCCGTGGCCTTGATGTACGACACCGGTAATTACGAAGCAACGCTCGGTGCCGCCATCGAGATGGCCGATGTCAAAGGCTTCGCCAAGCGCAAGGCCGATGCAGCCAAACGCGGCAAGCTGCGCGGTCTTGGCTACTCGTGCTACATCGAGGCCTGCGGGATCGCGCCCTCAGCGGTCGCCGGCAGCCTCGGTGCGCGCGCGGGCCTGTTCGAAGCGGGCGAAGTCCGCGTGCATCCGACGGGCAAGGTCTCAGTGTTCACCGGTTCGCATGCGCACGGCCAAGGCCACGAAACGACGTTCGCGCAGGTGATTGCGGATCGCTTCGGCATCGGCATCGATGACATCGAGATCGTGCATGGCGATACCTCCAAGGTGCTGTTCGGCATGGGTACGTATGGCTCGCGCTCGATCGCGGTCGGTGGTTCGGCCATGGTCAAGGCGGCCGACAAAGTCATCGCGAAAGGCAAGAAGATCGCCGCGCACTTGATGGAAGCGGCCGAAGGCGATATCGAGTTCAAGGATGGCCATTTTCAAGTCGCTGGCACCGACAAGAAAAAAGCCTTCGCCGAGATTTCGCTCGCTGCCTACGTGCCGCACAATTATCCGCACGACAAGCTGGAACCCGGGCTGAATGAAAACGCGTTCTACGATCCGACCAACTTCACCTTCCCGGCGGGCAGCTATGTTTGCGAGGTGGAAGTCGATCCGGATACCGGCGTCACCGAGATCTGCAGCTTCACCGCTGTCGATGACTTCGGCAACATCATTAATCCGATGATCGTCGAAGGCCAAGTCCATGGCGGGCTCGTGCAAGGGCTCGGCCAAGGCATGACCGAGCTTGGGCTATACGACCAGGACACCGGGCAACTTACGACCGGCACCCTGCTCGACTACTGTCTGCCGCGCGCCGATGACGTACCAAGCTTCAAGATCGGCACGAAGGTCACCGCCTGCACGCACAATCCGCTCGGTGTAAAAGGTTGTGGTGAAGCGGGCGCGATCGGTTCACCGGTGGCGCTGATCAATGCGATTACCGATGCACTCGGCGTCAAAGAAGTTCCAATGCCCGCCACACCGCAGACGGTGTGGAAGGTGATTCGCGACAACAACGTCAAAGTGGCCGCTTAAAGAGGAATCAACCATGTACGCATTCAACTATTCCAAAGTAACGAGTGTCGCGGACGCAGCCGCTGCCGTTGGCAAGAACGCGGAAGCCAAACTGCTGGCCGGTGGTCAAACGCTGCTCGCCTCAATGAAGCTGCGTCTGGCCAATCCACCGCAACTGATCGACATGGCGACTATCAAAGAACTCGCCGGCATCAAGGTCGACGGCAATGGCGTGACGATCGGTGCGATGACGCGACATGCGGAAGTCGCGATGTCAAAGGATGTGCAAGCCGCTATTCCGGCGCTGGCCGCCTTGGCCGGTGGCATCGGCGATCGCATGGTGCGCAACATGGGCACCATGGGCGGGTCGGTGGCGAACAATGATCCGGCCGCCGACTATCCCGCCGCTGTGTTGGGTCTGGGCGCGACGATCACTACCAACAAGCGCACGATCGCAGGCGATGCTTTCTTCAAGGGCATTTTCGAGACGGCACTGCAAGCGGGCGAAATCATCACATCGATCACGTTCCCGAAAGCCAAGCGCGCGGCCTACATGAAGTTCAAGAATCCGGCTTCGCGTTATGCACTCGTCGGTGTATTCGTCGCTGAAACCTCAAGCGGTGTGCGCGTCGCCGTCACCGGTGCAGGCCCCTGCGTGTTTCGCGTCGCCGACATGGAAAAAGCATTGACGGCCAAGTGGGCGCCCGAATCGGTGGCCAACATCAAGATCTCCGATAAAGGCCTCAACTCCGATATCCATGCCTCCAACGAGTATCGCGCACATCTTGTGACGATCATGGCGAAGCGGGCGGTTGCAGCGGCAAAGTAGGTTTTTGCGAAGACCGACCAAAACGGCTCACTGCGGTGGGCCGTTTTGTTTTCCCCTTCCCCCTTCCCCCTTCTCTCTTCTCTCTTCCCGTCCGTATCCCATGCTCGCAGGCTTCACTAACACTCGCGTCACGGTCGATGGCAACGTCACGCTCTCGGTCCACACCGCGGGTCGCGGTCCGGCCGTGTTGCTCTTGCACGGCTATCCGCAAACGCATTTCATCTGGCGCCATCTCGGTCCGCGTTTTGCCGAGCAGTTTTCGGTGGTCGCACCGGACTTGAAAGGCTATGGCGCAAGCGACGCGCCCGCCGCCACCGCCGATTCGTCAACCTACTCGAAGCGCGCGATGGCGGCCGACTGTGTTGCGCTCATGCGATCGCTCGGCCATGAACGATTTGCTGTGATCGGCCACGATCGAGGTGGGCGGGTGGCTTACCGGATGGCGTTCGATCATCCCGAGCGCATCACGAAGCTCGTCACGCTCGACATCATCCCGACCGGCGCAATGTGGGACGCCACCAACAAAACCTCCGCCATCAGCGGCTTTCACTGGGCGTTCCTGGCACAACCCGCGCCGTTCCCGGAAAAACTGATCGGCGCTGATCCCGATTATTTCCTACGCACGGTCACCCGCAAATGGGCGCATGACATGGACCGCATCGGCGAAGAAGCGATGGCCGAATACTGTCGCGCCTTTCGCCGGCTCGAAGTCATCGCGGCGACTTGTGCGGACTATCGCGCGGGTGCCACGATCGATGACGCGCTCGATCACGCCGACCTCGAAGCAGGCCGGAAGATTGCCGCGCCGATGCTCGCGATCTGGTCGGAACGATTCGTCGGCACGCGGCAAACCAGCGCGTCCGATCCGCTCGCGATCTGGCGTCGCTTTGCTAATGATGTGCAGGGCTTTGCCGTGAAAAGCGGGCACTTCATTCCGGAAGAAGCACCGGAGGCCGTGCTTCCCGCGATCACGACGTTCCTCAGCAGCTAAATTCGGCTGATCGCTTAAACTCGCCCGTCCTGTCGGCTTGCGGAGTCCCTGCCCTGTGAAGACATCCCTGTTCTATTTGCCCGCCGTTGGCACCCGCGCCGAGATTGAAGCGGGCATGGCCGGCACCCGCGGTGATCTCTATGCGCGAATGCTCACTGAAATCTCCGAGCAGGCCAAGCTGGCCGATGAAGTGGGCTACGACTCGATCAACTTCACCGAGCATCACTTCCATATCGAAGGCATCGAGCTTTCGAACAATCCGGTCATGCTTGATCTGTTCATCGGCATGCAGACCAAGCGCATCCGTGTCGGCCAGCTTGGTATCGTGTTGCCGGCTGACAATCCGATTCGGGTGGCCGAGGACATCGCGATGCTGGACCACATGACGCATGGGCGGGCGAATGCCGGCTTCGCGCGTGGCTATCAGCGCCGCTGGGTCGATGTGATGGCGCAACACACCCATGGCGTGCATGGCGCGCTGCCCAATCAGCACGATGACATCGATGCCGCCAATCGCTCGGCCTTCGAAGAAAATTTTCGGATCATCAAAAAATGCTGGACCGAGGAGATGCTCACCCACGAAGGCAAGCTGTGGCGCATCCCGGCCGAAGGTACGCCTTGGACAGTTGACGCCACGCGTAAATGGGGCAAAGGCGTCGAGAACGGCATCGTGCGATCGGTCGGCGTGGTGCCAAAGCCGCTGCAAAAGCCGCATCCGCCGCTCTTTCAGCCATTCGCATCGTCAGAAAGCAGTATTCGCTGGTGTGCAAAAGAAGGCGTGACCGCGGTGCTGCCACCCATGCATGCAAAGAACGAAATGCGGCTTTGCAATCTCTACGCCAAGGAATCGGGCCGCAAGCTTGGCAATGGCGTGGCGTTCCTGCGGGACATCCTGATTGCCGACACCGACGAAGAAGCCGACCACCTCTGGCGCAATTCGAGCCGCTTCATGGCTGAGAACTGGTTCGAGCCGTTCGGCTTTCGGCGCGGCATGGTGGACCCCGATACCGGCGAGTATCCAAGCGCGCAGGAAATGATCGATCTTGGCTACGCGCTGGTCGGCAGCGTCGACACCGTGTGCCGCCGCCTGGAGGCTATGCTCAAGCGGCTACCCGTGGAATGGATCTTCTGCTGGGCCTTCAATGCGCTGGTGCCGCATCCAAAGCTCATGCGTTCGCTTGAGCGGTGGCAAACGGAAGTGCTACCGAAGATGGGGATCGCGACCAACTAGGAAAGTACGGTAGGGTGGAACAGCGCAGCGCATTCCACCGCCCGATAATTCCAATCGCAAGCCCGACCGGGTTCGCAACGGTCCGTCGTGAGGCCACGAGAATGCTTATCCCGAGCGTTCCTACGTTCTTGGCCCTACTGATATCAAGCGCGCATTCAAATAAGCGAAGCGCT
This sequence comes from Klebsiella pneumoniae, assembly GCA_945906755.1. GTDB lineage: Bacteria > Pseudomonadota > Gammaproteobacteria > Burkholderiales > SG8-39 > SHXR01. Next base: position 11,198 of record CAMDRJ010000137.1, read on the forward strand.
GGCCTAACCGGCGGAATCCGCCACGCTATTCCGCCCTACGGTTTCTTTGGATCAACGGCCTGCGGCAATCGCTCCTGCCGGAAATTCTTGTCCCAGTGTCCTTTGCCGGCGAGATCGCCCTGCTCGAAGATCCAGGTGTAGCCGCCCTTCGGGTTGGAGAGAATCTCCCACATGTTGTCGTCCAGGTCGCGAAACATGAAGCTGTAGGTGCCGTGCTGGACGACCGGTTCGAGAATCTCATGAATCCCCCACTGCGCGGCTTGGGCGGTGCAGGTTCGCCAAGCTTCGTCGACATCGGCGTCCGACTCGACATCGATGCCATTGTGGTTGAGCCGGATCATCTGCGACTGGGCGGTGGTTTTGACGACCGCATAGACATGCTCGCCACCCAAGCGGACCATCATCGAGACCTTGCTCGTGCGGGTCACTTCAAGCCCGAGAAATTCTTCATAGAACTTGCGGGTCGCCTCGAGATCGCGGGAAGCAAGCGTTCCATGCGATATGAATTTGGACTTGATCGCCGGTTTCACCCGGCGCTGGAGTGTGTCATCGCCCATGAAAATTCCTTTGCCGTAACGGATCGACGAACATGCTAGCGCATACCGTCTGGTTCGGCATCTCCGACTCCCGACACGCCGACTCTCGTCGACCGGATGCTCAGGCGGCCGGTTGGAACTCGTCTCGCACCAGACTTGCGGGGATCACTTGAAGCCCAATTCCTTTTCCAGACTGTCCTGCTCTTTGCTGAAGGCCTTTTTGCGCGCTGCTTCCGACTGTGCCGCTTTGGCTTCGGTTTGTCTTCTCAACCCTTCGGCTTTGGCGTTGTCTCCGGCAATCTGAAAGTACTCCACGGCAAGTTCAGCTTCGCCTTTGCTCGAGGCCCGGTCGCCCAATGCGCGCGCTTTGTCGCGCACTCTTTGCATTTCCTGATTAGCAATGAAACTCCGCCACCGTCCGCAGGCGCGAATCGGTCCAGGCGCCGGTGGTAGCGGCGGCTTTAATCAGTCGCCGAAGGATGGCCTTGAGTTGAAAGCGCCGGTTGAATCGATACTGGGCCTCAGCGAGATAGC
>CAMDRJ010000138.1 GCA_945906755.1 Klebsiella pneumoniae
TTCTTCCCGGTGATCTCGACCATCCTGCCCGATACGATGCTGGGCAAGGGATAGCGGCTAGACAGAGCTTGGCGGTGCCCGATCGGCTATGCTCCGGGCTGGAGCGGATTTGCGCCTGTGCAGTCCGGCGAACCCTGGAGTATCAAGCAATGAATCGACGTCACTTTCTCGGCCAGGCCGGGGCTTTGGCCACCGCTGCCGTCGGTATGCCCACCGGCGTGTTCGCGCAGGCGGCCACGCGTACGCCTGATGTGATCTACGTGCCGACGCCGCAGGAAGTGGTCGACACGATGCTGTCGCTCGCCAAACCCACCAAAAACGATCTGGTCTATGACCTCGGCTGCGGCGATGGGCGCATTGTCGTAACGGCCGCGAAGAAATACGGCGCGCGTGGCATCGGCGTCGATATCGATCCGAATCGCATCGCCGAGGCGAACGCCAATGTTCGCAGCGAAAATGTCGGCGATCGGGTACGGATTGTCCAAGGCGATCTCTTCGAGTTCGATTTCAAGGATGCCACCATTGTTACCCTGTACCTCTTGCCCTCGCTCAATCTCAAGCTGCGGCCGAAGCTGTGGCGCGAACTGAAGCCAGGCACCCGCGTGGTCTCGCATGATTTCGATATGGGCGACTGGGTACCCGAGCAGAAGGTGAGTGTTGCATCGCGGACCGTCTACTTCTGGCGGATTACCGGCAAGATGGGTTGATTGCAGGCTCTGCGCTAACAACGGTGCAACGACGCATGGGGTCCCGCCGGCGATGGATGCTTGGCGGTTTGGCCGCGCTCATCGTGCTGGCGGTGGGTTCCGGCTGTGCCTATCTCGATGTCAAGCAGAAGGAATTTATCTGGCGTCCCTCGCCCACGACTTGGTGGTCGACATTCGATGCCAAAGAGAATGGCGTCGACGAGCTGTGGATCTCGCGCAATGGCGGACCGCCCGCGGTGCCCGCCGATGGTGCGGATGCGGGCAATGGCGACCGCCTGCACGCCTGGTGGTGGCCCAACGCGCGCGCCGATGCACCCGTGATGCTGTATTTGCATGGGGCGCGCTGGAATCTGCAAGGCAATGCGTTTCGCATCGCACGATTGCGCAACATGGGATTTTCCGTGTTGGCGATCGACTACCGGGGCTTTGGCAAGTCAGGCGGTGATTTACCGAGCGAGGCCGATGCGTATGCGGATGCGGCGCTTGCCTGGGACTATGTCAAGACGCTCGCTCCCGAGGCGAGTCGGCGCTATCTGTATGGCCATTCGCTGGGGGGGCATTAGCCATTGAGCTTGCCACGCGCGGTGATGATTTGGCGGGCGTGATCGTCGAATCAACCTTCACCTCCATTCGTGATCTCGCCGGCACCTACACCCTGGGCCGCATTCTGCCGGTGAGTTGGTTCTTGACGCAGCACTACGATTCCTTGGCGCGGATCGACAAGGTGCGCGTGCCGAAGCTGATCGTGCATGGGGTCAATGACCGGTTTGTACCGCCCTGGATGGCCGAGCGCCTGTATGAGCGGGCAAGCGGCGAGAAGCGCCTGCTGCTGGTGGAAGGCGGCAACCATAGCAACTCAACCGGCGTGGGCAATGAGCAGTACCGCGTAGCATTGCAGGAGCTGTTCGGCTTGAGTCCGCAAAGGAACGCGGCGCTCCGGTAATCAAAGGGATTCGGTCCCCGCCGTGGCAGTGCTATCCTCCGTGGCTCGCATCCCGATCGCCTCCATGCAGCAACCCATTTCCTCATCGACGCGCATGGCGCGCGACACCATGCCCCGTCCGGCGATCCGCGCCCTGGCGAGTTCGCGCATTCGCGAAGTGGCCAATGCCGCGATGGGCGATCCCGACGTGCTGCCATTCTGGTTCGGTGAGCCGGATCTCGTCACCCCCCAATCGATTCGCGACGCAGCGGTGCGGGCCTTGACTGAGGGCGACACGTTTTATCACCAGAATCTCGGGATTCCGGCGCTGCGGGAAGCGATCGCGTCTTACGTGTCGAGTCTGCATGGCCCGATCGCGGTCGATCGCGTCGCGGTCACCAGTTCGGGCGTGCATGCGCTCATGCTGGTGCATCAAGCGCTGGTCGATCCGGGCGCGCGCGTGGTGATCGTCACGCCGGTCTGGCCCAATCTCACCGAGGCGCCGCGTATCCTTGGCGCCAATGTGGTGCTGGTCCCGCTTTCATATCGCGCCACCGGCTGGACGCTCGATCTGGACCGGCTAATTGCCGCGCTTACGCCCGATACGCGCGCACTCGTCATCAATTCGCCTAACAATCCGACCGGGTGGATGATCGATGCCGCCACCCAGCGCATCGTGCTCGAGCATTGCCGGCGCTTTGGCATCTGGATCGTCGCCGATGATGTCTATGAGCGCGTGTGTTATGGCGCGAGCGTGGCGCCGTCATTTTTTTCGATTGCCGATAGCGAGGATCGCGTCATTTCCACCAACAGCTTCTCCAAGTCGTGGATGATGACCGGCTGGCGCCTTGGCTGGATTGTCGGACCGGCGCCGTTGATCGCGGAGTTGCCGAAGCTGGTCGAATACAACACGTCCTGCGCGCCCGGCTTTGTGCAGCAGGCAGGCATTGAAGCGATTCGGTGTACGCCGGAAATCGTGCCGCCGATGCAGACGCGCATGCGGGCTGCTCGGGATCATCTGTTTGGGCTGCTGTCTGCGATGCCCGAGCTCGAAGTCAACCTGCCGCCCGGTGCGATGTATTTGTTTCTCAAAGTGCGCGGCGTGAACGATTCGCTCGCGCTCGCCAAGCATTTGGTGCGGCATGCCAAAATCGGACTGGCGCCTGGCATCGCGTTTAGTCAGGAAAGTGAAAGGTTTCTGCGCTGGTGTTTCGCAGCCTCCCATGAGCGCTTGTCCGAGGGCGTCTTGCGGCTACAACGCGGCCTTGCGTCCATGAAATCCATCGGATGACCATGTTCAAAGCGATTCTTCTCAATAAATCGGACGCCGGTTTCGCAGCGAAGCTCGCCGAGCTTGACGATAGTGCGCTGCCAGAAGGCGATGTGACGGTGCGCATCGACTATTCCACCGTCAACTACAAAGACGGGCTGGCGATCACCAATAAGTCGCCGGTGGTGCGCAAATGGCCGATGGTGCCCGGCATCGATTTGGCCGGCACGGTCGAGGCGAGCGGGTCAAGTGAGTTTCCGGTCGGATCGCGCGTGGTCTTGAACGGTTGGGGTGTCGGCGAAACCCATTGGGGCGGGTTGGCGCAAAATGCGCGGCTCAAAGCGGATTGGCTCATTCCATTGCCCCAGACCATGAGCACCCGCCATGCGATGAGTATCGGCACCGCCGGCTACACGGCGATGTTGTGCGTGCTCGCCTTGGAAAAGCAGGGCGTGAAACCCGAGCAGGGCGAAATCCTCGTGACCGGTGCGGCAGGTGGGGTCGGTTCGGTTGCGGTGGCACTGCTGTCGGCGCGTGGCTTCAAAGTCGTGGCGTCGACACGGCGCCTGACTGAGGAGTCTTACCTCAAGGGTCTTGGTGCAGGCGAACTGCTCGATGCCGCAACGCTCGCCGCGCAAGGTAAGCCGCTCAGCCGGGAACGTTGGGCCGGCGTGGTCGATACGGTCGGCAGTCACACGCTTGCCAATGCGTGCGCGGCGATGAAATATCGGGGGGTGGTCACCGCGTGCGGGCTGGCGCAGGGCATGGATTTCCCGGCGTCGGTCGCCCCGTTCATTTTGCGTGGGGTGGCGCTACTTGGGATCGATAGCGTCATGGCGCCAAAGGCCGCGCGGATCGAGGCCTGGAATCGTCTGGCGAGCGATCTCGATGTTGCAAAGCTCGCCGCCATCACTAAAGAAATCAGCCTTGCGCAAGCGCTGGAGGCCGGACACGATATCGTGCTTGGCAAGATCCGCGGTCGCGTCGTGGTCGATGTGAATCGGTAGTATTTCCATCAAAGCAGCACTGAAAAGGAGTGGTAGCGTGAACGGATTCAAATCTGTCTGGGCCGCGTTGACTGTCGTGGGCTTGCTCACCGTGAATACGGCATGTGCCCAAGCGCCGGCGAAAAACGAGTATCAACCCGAAGTCGGCCAGGCCGGCAAGGATGTCATCTGGGTGCCGACCCCTGAGGCGCTGATCGATAAAATGCTATCGATGGCGAAGGTGACCCCGAATGATTTCGTGATCGACCTCGGTTCCGGCGATGGTCGCACCGTCATTGCTGCCGCGAAAAAAGGCGCAACCGCAGAGGGCATTGAGTACAACCCCGATATGGTCGCGCATGCGATCAAACGCGCAGCCGATGCCGGCGTGACTGCCAAGGCGAAATTCATGAAGGCCGATATCTTCGAAAGCGATTTTTCGAAGGCAAGCGTGATCACCATGTATCTGCTGCCGGAACTCAATTTGCGGCTGCGTCCGAAGTTGCTCGACATGAAGCCAGGCACGCGGCTCGTCTCGCATGCCTTCACCATGGGAGATTGGGATCCCGATGAGCAGGCCGAAGTAGAAGGTCGTCGTGCCATGATGTGGATCGTGCCGGCCAAAGCGCAGGGCAACTGGTCGGTAAAGGGTGCGGGGCAGTACGAGGTGTCGCTCACCCAGCAATTCCAGAAGCTTTCCGGGACGGTGCGTCAAGGCGGCTTCTCGACGAAGATCGATGATGGGCGTGTCGCGGGCGATGTGGTGAGCTTTGCGTTTGTCGATGCGCGCGGCGCCAAGCAAACATTCAGCGGCAAAATCGCAGGAAACCGTATCGAGGGTAGCGGCGCGAGCAAATGGACCGCCGAGTGCAAGTAGCGGTTCGTCGAGCCATCAACCGTGGTCGATGACAATCTTTGTTTCCTCGATGCGGTTGAACTCGCACGGTTGATTCGAATCGGTGAGGTGTCGGCATGGGAAGTCATGCATGCGCACCTTGCGCAGATTGAGCGGGTCAATCCGGAGGTCAATGCGGTCGTCACCCTGGTGGCCGACCGCGCGCTGGCGTGGGCGCGCGAGGCCGATGATCATCGCGCGCATCGCAACCCGCTCGGACCCTTGCATGGCATACCGGTCGCGCACAAGGATCTCGTCCAGACCAAGGGCATCCGGACCACGATGGGCTCGCTCGTGTTCAAGGACTTCATCCCGGATGAAGACCAGCTCATCGTCACGCGGTTGCGAGCAGCGGGCGCGATTACCTTAGGTAAAACGAATACGCCCGAATTCGGCGCCGGATCGCAGACCTTCAACAAGGTGTTCGGTGCGACGCGCAATCCCTATGATATGTCGCGAACTTGCGGTGGGTCGAGTGGTGGTGCCGCGGTGGCGCTCGCCTGCGGCATGGTGCCGATTGCGGATGGCAGCGATCTTGGCGGGTCGCTGCGCAATCCCGCCAATTTCTGCAATGTCGTGGGGCTGCGGCCGTCGGCCGGGCGGGTACCGGCCTATCCCAATAACAACGGCTGGTATTCGCTCAGCGTGCTAGGGCCGATGGCCCGCACGGTGCGTGATGTGGCCTTGATGTTCTCGGCGATCGCCGGGCCCGATGCGCGCTCACCGATCGCACTTGAAGCCCCTGGACGCACGTTCGCGCCACCGCTCGATCGCGATTTTCGTGGGCGGCGGATCGCGTTCTCAGCCGATTTTGGCAAGCTCATTCCGGTTGATCCGGCGGTGGTCAATGCGATTGCGCCGCATCGGTCCACCTTCGAATCGCTTGGTTGCATTGTCGAAGAGGCGCTGCCGGATTTCACCGATGCCAATGAAATCTTCCACCGGCTGCGCGCGTATCAATACGAAAGCAATTTCGGTGCGCTGGTGGATCGGCATCCCGATCTGATCAAGGACACGGTGATTTGGAATATCGAGGAGGGGCGCAAGCTCTCCGGCCCCGACATCGCCGCGGCTGAACGCATGCGCACCACGCTCTTTCGGCGCGTGCATACATTCTTCGAGAAGTACGAGTTTCTCGTCTTGCCGGTGAGCCAGGTGTTGCCCTTCGATATCGATACGCCCTATGTGAAAGCGATCAACGGCGTGCCGATGCAAACCTATATCGACTGGATGCGATCATGCATCTACATCACGGTCACCGGGCATCCGGCGATTTCGGTGCCTTGCGGTTTCTCACCGGAAGGATTGCCGGTCGGTCTGCAAATCGTCGGTCGCTATCGGGACGATCGCGGCGTACTGGAGCTGGCGCATGCGTTCGAGCAGGCGACGCGGGTGGGCGAGCGACGCCCCTCGATCGCTCTCTAGCGCTGCCGGCCCCGCCGCGATGAATCTGCCGTTTCTCGCTGCTGCCGACATTCATCGTGCACTGGATTTTCGTGTGTTGACCGATGCGCTGGCGGACGCGTTTCGCATCGGGGCCGAAGCGCCGGTGCGGCATGTCCACACCGTCAATGGCGCAGGGGATGGCAAGCTGTTGTTGATGCCTGCATGGCGTGCGAACGAGTCGATCGGCATCAAGATCGTCACCGTGTTTCCAGGTAATCGCAGCCATGGCGTGCCGACGGTCGGTGCGTTGTATGTATTGCTCGATGGCGTCACTGGGCATCCGGTCGCGCTACTCGATGGCGAGGCGATCACGCTCAGGCGCACTGGTGCGGCCTCGGCGCTTGCTGCGCGCTATCTCGCGCGTCCGGATGCCAAGACGCTGCTGGTGGTGGGGACCGGCGCTTTGGCACCTTACATGGCGCGTGCGCATGCGGCCAATCACAAGTACCAGCATGCGCTCGTATGGGGGCGCGATCCGGAGCGGGCACGCGCGCTTGCCGCCGACCTTACTTCAAGTGGACTGCCGGCTGAATCCGTGCACAGTCTTGATGACGGCTTGGCGCGCGCCGATGTGGTCACCTGCGCAACGACCTCGACCGAACCGATCATTCGTGGTGAGCAGTTGCGTCCCGGTATGCATATCGATCTGGTCGGCGCATTTACACCACAAATGCGCGAGGTGGACGATGCGTGTGTGACCCGTGCGAGGGTGTTCGTCGATACCTATGCCGGCGCACTCAAGGAAGCGGGCGATCTCGTGCAGCCGATGGCAACCGGAACGTTTTCGCGTGGGCAGGTGCAAGCTGAACTCGCCGATCTGGTCTCGGGCCGTCACCCGGGGCGGCGTAGCGCGGACGAGATCACGCTATTCAAATCAGTCGGCACCGCACTGGAAGATCTCGCGGCCGCGCGACTGGCCTACGATCGACGCGCGTTCTAGAAGTTTGTTGAAATTCGCGCGAATTCGACCTGCAACGTCATTCCCGCGCAGGCGGGAATCCAGGGTCCTGCCACGCATCAAGCGCCATTAGGCATCGAGCACAGCGACCGCTTCGATCTCCACTTTCATTTTGGGATCGACCAGACCCTTCACCTCAACGAGCGTCGAGGCGGGCAGATGCTCACCGAAATACGCGACACGAAGCGGATTGATCGCCGCACGCTCGGTGATATCAGTCATATAGACGTTGACCTTCACGACATTCGCTGCACCCGCGCCCACATGTTTTAGGCAGGCATCCACGCTCGCCAGCGCAAGCCGAAATTGCTCGACCGTGCTCGCTGGAATCGAACCATCCTCCCGCACACCCACCGCGCCGGACACCCAGATTTGGTTGCCCGCGCGCACCACATGGCAGTAATGGCTGACCGGCGGAAATTGCCCGGGAACCAGAAAGCGCTCGATCATTTCCGCAGCGATGCGGTGAATTCGCCGAAGGCCTTCATGAAGACATCGGGCTTTTCAGTCTGCGGTAGATGACCGCAGTTGGGCACGATGTCGACGCGTGCATGCGGAATCAACTTCTTCAATCCCGCGGCATAACCGACCGGCAGAATCTTGTCGTTCTCGCCCCAGACGATTTGCGTCGGCACTTTGATGCGGTGCAGCCACTTATGCAGATGCGGATCGAACAATCGGGGTTCCCAGGCCAGTTTGGCGAAGGTGTGCATATTCTTGATGTTCATCTCGATCATCTCAGGGGTCGGCGGGATCGAGAGGATCTGGTCGGCGATGGCCTGATTGGTGAACAGATTGCGAATGATCTCGGGGGGTGTCCAGAGGAAGAGATCGCCTCGCTTGAGGCCGTCCACATAGATGCCGGCCGGGCCGATGAGGCTCAAGGCTCGCACGCGCTCGGCGCTTCGTACCATCATTTCGAGGGCAAGCCAGCCACCGAGCGAGCAGCCGACGAGCGTCACGTTGGTGAGCTTCAACTGCTCCATCAGATCGAGATAGAAATAGGCGAGGTCGTGGATGTTGTCCATCCATGCGGGCTCATCCGATGCGCCAAAGCCTGGATGCTCGGGGACGAGCACCTCATAGCTTTTGGCGAGTTCCAGCATGAACGGTTCCACCATCGCGGCACCACCGGCGCCATGCAGATAGAGGAGCGTCGCGCCGCTGCCGGCGCGTTTCATGGAGATTTTGCTGCCGTTGACGGTCAGAAACGAGGATTTGAATTCGATTGTCATGCGGATCAGTCCGGGTAGAGGAAAGAGGTCGGCTCACTGTTTATTCCGTCGGCACGCGCTTGTCAATGTCGGCGCGCATGCCGTCGACCCAATCCGGCAGCGTAGAATCGCGGCTTGCCACCGTGCTTGGATAGGGAGTCACGCGAATCATGCCAAGAAGTGTCGTTGCGCGTTTGGATGCGATGGTCGATGCGTTTGCGTTGCGTTGCCGGTTTTTTCGGGAACCGATGACGAAGGGGCGCGCGCAGATGTTCGCGATGCAGCACCGATTGAACACGAGACAGCGCAATTCGGTCCTGAAACTCAAGGTCGCGACCAATTGCACCGATTGGGATACACGGATTCGCATCTTGAAAGCATGCAGCGAAGAGGTGATCGCCGATCACGAGCATGGCGGCGGGCGCGCGCACTGGCAGATTCTGGAAGATCTCGGCGTGCGAATCGGTCTGAAGCGTTCGCAATTGCAGAAGGCAACACCGCTGCCGTCCACGCAGCTTTGCTGGGCGGCGTGGGAAGGCTTGATGGCCAACAAACACTGGCTGGAAGGCATCGTCGCGAATACCTGTGCGGAGCGCGTCAACGTGCCTGGGTATGGCACCGGCTTGTTCAAGCGGCGCGGCTGGTTCGGCGTCGAGCGGCAGCGTTGGGGACGTTTATTCGATCTGTCGAATGACGAATTGGAGTTCTTCGAATTGCATGAAGAGGCCGATATCGAACATTCGAATATGGGTTGGAAGGCGGTGGAGCGATTCGCCCGCGAGCTGCACATGGAAGACGCGGTGGTCGCCGCTTGTGAGCGCAATCTTTACGTATGGGAGCACTATCTCAATGGCATCGCTGCAGGCGGTGACGCGCTGGCTCGCATCCGCCGTTAGCGTTCTTGCGATCGCCCTACCGGCGGTCGCGCAGTACCCATCGAAACCGATTCGATTCGTCGCGCCGATTCCACCCGGTGGCGGGCCCGATATCATCGGTCGGCTCGTTGCGAGCAAACTCTTTGAAGGCTCCGGGCAACAGGTCGTCGTTGAAAATCGCGTCGGCGGCAATGGCATCGTAGCAGGCGAATTCGTCGTTCGCGCGCCTGCCGATGGCTATACGCTGTTGCTTGGCATGGACAGCCTGCTCACCATCAATCCGCATCTTTATCGCAAGATGCCGTTTGATCCGCTCAAGGACTTGACGCCGATCGCAAGCTTGGTATCGAACGGTTTTTTTTCTCGCGCTCAATCCGCAAATTCCGGCCAAGACCTTGGCGGAGTTCATCGAGCTGGCGAAAAAGGCCCAGCCGCCGATGCAATACGCCTCCGGTGGTAACGGCAGTCAACATCATCTGACGATGGAGCGCTTGAAGGTGCGTGCGGGTTTTGAGATGGTGCATGTGCCGTATAAGGGTGGGTCACCGGCAACCATGGCGACCGTTGCGGGTGAAGTGTCGGCGATGATGTCGGGTACCTCGACCGCCGCGCAGATTCGCGCCGGAAAATTGCGCGCCATTGCCTACACCGGCCGCGCACGTTCAAGCATCCTGCCCGATGTGCCGACGATTGCCGAGATGTTTCCGGGTTTCGAGATGACGCAGTGGTATGCGATTCTCGGGCCATTGGGGATGCCCGAGCCGATTCTTGCGCAGTTGCGCGCTGAAATCGCCAAAGTGCTGCGGCATCCTGAAATCGTCGAGCGGCTCAAGGCCGCAGGTGGCGTCGAACCCTGGATCACCACGCCTGCCGAATTCACCGCGGCGATCCGCGCCGATTTCGAGAAGAACGGCAAGCTCGTACAGGACATCGGCATCAAGATCGATTAGGAATCCGCTCGGTGCGCGGCTTCCTGACGGGAAGGACCATTCTGAGCAGCATAGCGTCGCGAGCGGTCAACCATGCGTGCGATTCAACCGTTGCTCCGAGATCGCCGCGTGAAAATCGAAAATTCCGGACGGGCCATTCCATTAAGCCATTAAGGAATCTGGGCGGCCCACCGACCAGATTCCTTGTATGATCGCGCCCTTTTGCCGGTCGCTTCCTTTCCTCCCTAATACCTATGCCCGCCACTCAGCAAGCGTCCGCAGCGCGATCCGGAACCGGATCGATCAAGCCCTACGCAATCACGATTTTTCTATCGGCGTTCCTGCTGTTTCTGGTCCAGCCGATCATCGCGAAACAGATTCTGCCGTGGTTCGGCGGGTCCGCTGCGGTATGGACCACTTGTTTGGTGTTCTTTCAAAGCATTCTGCTGGCAGGCTATGCATACGCCGATGTGACCAATCGCTTGGGGCTGCGCAAACAGACCCTCTTGCATATCGCGTTACTACTGCTGTCGCTCGCCACCTTGCCGATCATTGCTTCCTCCGGATGGAAGCCGGGCGGCGAGGAAGAGCCGATCGGCCGGATTCTTTTGCTGCTCTTGGTCACCATCGGTTTGCCATATTTTCTGCTCGCGACCACGACCCCATTGCTGCAAGCTTGGTATTGGCGGCGTTTCGAGGCAGCGGTGCCGTACCGTTTGTTCGCGCTATCTAACTTCGCTTCGCTGCTGGCGTTGCTCGGTTTTCCGGTGTTGCTCGAGCCCTTTCTCTCGCTGCCTGAACTCGGTTGGACCTGGTCGGGGCTTTACGCGCTATTCGTTTTTATTTGCGCCGGCACCGGATGGATGTCACTGCGTGCTTCTGAGTCCGCAGGGGTCGCCCAGCAGGCGAGCGCATCGACCAGTAACGCACCGGCGCCCACCTTGTTGCTGCAGCTTTTGTGGCTTGTCTTGTCGGCGATGGGCTCGGTCATGTTGTTGGCCATCACCAATCATGTCACGCAAAACATCTCAAGCGTGCCGTTCCTCTGGGTGCTGCCGCTCTCGCTTTATCTCATCACCTTCATTCTGTGTTTTGATCATCCGCGCTGGTACAAACGCTGGTTTTTCATTGCGCTGCTTATCCCGGGCATTCCCGCGATGGCCCATTACATTCCAAGCCATGATTTGGAGTTCGCGGCGATTCTCTACTTCGTGGGTCTTTTTGTGGCTTGCATGTTCTGTCATGGTGAACTCGCGAGGTTGAAGCCCGATCCACGCTATCTCACGCGCTTCTACTTGATGATGTCGCTGGGCGGTGCGATTGGTGCAGTGCTGATTGCGATCGTTGCGCCGTTGACCCTGCGCGGCTACTTCGAAGTGGGCATTGCATTGGTCGCCTTAGCGCTGTTGCTGTTCGTCCAAGTGAATGGCTTGGCGGCCAGGGCGATTGCTCTGGGTGCGGCGATCGTCACAGGCTTTCTGTTTGGCCAGGGCGTGCGTGATTATCTCGATGACGTGCGTCTGATGGCGCGCGATTTCTATGGTGTGGTGCGTACGCGCGACCGTGCCACACCGGCACCTTACCGGGCCATGTTGCATGGAAGCATCGTGCATGGCGGCCAATTGCTTGGCGAAGATTTCAAGAACACTGCGAGCGATTATTTCGGGCCGACCTCAGGCTATGGGCGCTTGTTCGCGAGTTTGCCGGCCGATAAACCGCGCAATATCGGCGTCATTGGCCTTGGCGCCGGCGTGATCGCGGCGTACGGTCGCCCAGGCGATACGCTGGTGTTTTACGAGATCAGCCCAAAGGTGGTCGATCTTGCGCAACGGGAATTCACGTTCCTCAAAGACACGCATGCGAAGACCGAACTGGTGATGGGCGATGGGCGGCTCAGTCTCGAACGTGAGGCGCCGCGCAAGTACGACATTCTCGGCATCGACGCGTTTTCGGGCGATTCGATTCCGATGCATCTGGTGACTCGTGAAGCGATGCAGGTG
>CAMDRJ010000139.1 GCA_945906755.1 Klebsiella pneumoniae
CTGACGATGGCGGCGGCGGGACTGCGACCTCGGTCGCAGCCGGCGCATCAACGACGCAGCTACGTGCGGTGCACGCTTCGGCGGACACCGGTGCGGTCGACGTGCGCGTGAATGGCGCGATCGCATTTACGGGTGTAGCGTTCCGCAACGCACCGAGCGCCGCCCCAGTCCCGCCGGGCACCGCACGTATTCAAATCAATCCGGCCGGAACGGCTGTTTCGGCCATCGATGTCTCCGTGCCGCTCGCGCCGAATCGCGACTATGTCGCGATTGCCACCGGAAACTCAACGGCCGGTACGCCAGTCGACCAGGCGCTCGGTGCGCTATTGATCGAGGACGAGGGCAATGCGCCGCGGCCGGGCAATGTAAAAGTCCGGGTCGTCCACGGTGCACCGGGGGTGCCCCCGGTCAACATTTTTGTCACGGGTCCTGCCGATGTGTTGCCGGCGACGCCGACCATACCCGCCCTTGCGTATCGACAGGCCGCACCGGCGTCGGGTCAACGGGCACTCGAGGTCGCAGGTGGCAGCTATCGCATACGCGTCGTCGTTCCAGGTCAAGCCGCGGTGGCTTTTGATTCCGGTGCGGTGACGCTGACGTCTGGAGCGGATCTGCTGCTGATTGCCATACCCTCCAAGGACTCCGCCTCGCCTATTTCGCTTCTCGCAGTACCAAAAGGTGCCAGTGGCTTTGAAGTGACCGATCAACGCGCACAGGTGCGGGTCGGACACTTTTCCCCTAACACGCCGACAGTGGATGTCTACCTCCGAGCGCCCGGAGCGCCGCGCGATGCGGGCAACCTTGTTGCACCGGACGTAATGTTCAGCATGTCATCGAACTTTCAGGCGGAGATGCCGGGGAACTATCGCGCCTCGGTCGCCCTCGATACGCAATCGACGGAAGCGATCGCGCTCGAAGACAACTGAACACCTCATCTCACTGAACCTCACCTCACTGGAGAATCCCATGAGCAACGCTCTTTCAATCATGCGTTGTTCTCACTAGCACTGCCGAACCTTACCCTGCCGCTTAGTCCGAAAGGTCGATCTTTGCGTATCCCGTCGGTCCGGGTTGCACTCACCGAAGAAACCGCACAGGCGCTTAACGCGACGTTTGGCGTCACGGCTTTTGCAGCAGGCTTCCCTATCGGCACGGCCGAATTGCGCGCAGCGATCCGCCGGAATGCCAGTGTCGCGCATCTGCACGTGGCACGTGGTCGGGATTCAATGGACTGATCCTTGGCCGCCACTATCGCTTCGCCATGCTGTCCGCAGGTGCCAACGGCTATGGATTGCGCGCACCCGCATAGCGTTCGAGTGTTCGCTGACGCGCGATGGCATGATCGACGATCGGAAGCGGATAGTCCTGGCCAACGATACAGCCGAACGCCGCCTGATCGACCGGCCGCAGCAGCCACGGCGCGTGAATCTGCTGGGCCGGTACGCGCATGAGCTCAGGCACGTACTGGCGGATGAACTTACCATCGGCATCGAAGCGTTCGGATTGCGATAAAGGATTGAAGATGCGAAAGTATGGTTGTGCATCGCAGCCAGTGGAGGCAGCCCACTGCCAGCCGCCGTTGTTCGAGGCCAAATCGTGATCGATGAGCTGGCTCGCGAAATAGCGCTCACCCAAGCGCCAGTCGATGCCAAGGTCCTTGGTGAGAAACGAAGCGACGATCATCCGGAGTCGGTTGTGCATGTAACCGGTCTGATTGAGTTGGCGCATGGCCGCGTCGACGATCGGATAGCCCGGATAGGGTTGCTGCTGCCAGTCGTTGGGCTTTTGGATGTTGCGCTGCGTCGAGGGCTGCAGTTTCAGCCTCGCGCGCCAGTCAATCGTACTAGGCGGGAGCGTTTGTTCGGCGCGTTGCCGTGCATCGAGGTAGGTCGCTTGCAGCTCTGCACTGACAAAATAGCCGCTACGCTGGCGTGCCGTGATGAGGCCTTTGTCGGCGAGCGCCTGGAGGGCGAGGATCACCGTGGTACGGGACAGGCCCAAACGCAGGGCGAGGAGCCGGCTGGAGGGCAGGGCTTCACCCGGCGCGAGAAATCCTTCGATCACCGCGTTGACCAGCATATCGCGCAGTTGACCCTGCAGAGTGCCGGCGCGCCCCTCGAAGCGGCGAAATAGGCGAGGCCACATCAGTTCACTGGTTCGCGCGCGTCTTGGCATGCTGGACCTCACACGGCAGATTCTGGATTGATCGATTAATCTTATCTGGTATTGAGAGATTCCGGCGGGTCTCGTTATTGTTCGATCAGGGACAATCGGATTTCGACCATGGGGCAGCGCATCATCGCCATTGACATGCACCGATCGAAGACCACGGCAATCGACACCGGCGCGCATCGGCACGTGCTGGTCAGGCGTTTGGGGTCCGAGTAAATGGCGAGCGCGCTCGCCTCCGCCCGCTTGTGGACCGGCGTCGCAACGGTGGTCGCGCTGATTACCTTCTGGCTGATCGGTTCGAAGAGCGGGATCATCAATCCGCAAGTCTTCCCGACGCCCGATCAGTTCGGGGCCGCCGCGCGCCAACTCGTATTCGGCGAGGGATACGCCGATGGGCGCATCCATGAACACATTTTGCAAAGCGTGAAGCTGATTGTGATGGGCTTTTTCGCGGCCACATTGATCGGTGTTCCGCTCGGGCTATGGATGGGCTGGAGTCGCAAGGCCGAAGCAATCGTCAATCCGATTTTCCTATTGATCCGACCGATCCCCGCGCTCGCCTGGATTCCGCTTGCCATCGTATGGCTTGGCTTGGAAGACGCGGCGAAAGTAATGATTCTTTGGTTCGCGGCGTTCGTCCCCTCGGTGATCAACAGCTTCACTGGCGTGCGCAGCATCGATCGTCCGATCATTGAAGCGAGCCGGATGCTCGGCGTACGCGGCTGGTCGGTGGTGAAGGACGTCATCATTCCGGGTGCATTGCCATCGATTTTCACTGGGCTGCGGCTATCGCTACAAGGTTGCCTCACCGCCCTGGTCGCCGCAGAGCTGCTTGGCGCACTGCTTGGCATGGGCAAGGTGCTCTATCAGGCCGGGCTCGACATCTATCCGGCCATGATTCTTGCGGGCATGGTCGCCGTGGCGGTGGTGGGCTTCGCGCTCACTGCGATCCTCGATTTCGTCGAGCGCCGCTCGATGCCTTGGCGCACCCAGCACTGAGGGCAAAGCGATGGATGCCAAGCTCACCCAAGCCCAAATTGCCATTTTGTCCGTGACCGGCCTGGTCGTCTTTTTCGGGCTGTGGACGTTCTCGGCATGGGTCGAGCTCGCGCCGCGCAAATTCCTGCCGTTGCCATGGGAGGTCTTGGAACGCGGCATTACGCTCATGACGCAACCCTTCTCGGGGCAGACGCTGCAAGGGCATCTGGTTGCGAGCATCGATCGCTATTTGCGCGGATTCCTGCTGGCCGCCGCGATCGGTGTGCCGCTTGGCTTGCTGATGGGCTGGTATCGCTGGCTGGACAACATCATCACACCGCTTTTCGACAGCCTGCGCTTCATCGCACCGATCGCTTGGGTACCGTTCGCGGCGCTCTGGTTCGGCACCGGCATCGGTGGCCCCACGATGATCATCTTCGCCGGTGCGTTTCCACCCTGCCTGATCAATGCATACCGTGGCGCGCGTTTCGTCGAGCGCAAGTACATCGAGGCCGCGCAGGTGTATGGCGCTTCCGGACCCCGCATCGTCTATGAAGTGTTGCTGCCGGCCTCCTTGCCGTCGATCATCGCCGGCTTGCGGGTGAGCGCCGGTGCGGGCTGGCAGTCGCTCATTGGGGCCGAACTGATCGCGGCCAACAGCGGAATTGGTCTCATGATGGTGCGCGGGCAGGGCGCCCTCGACACCTCGATTGTCATGGTCGGCATGATCGCGGTCGGCGTCTTCGGGCTGCTGGTCGACGTGGCGCTGCGTGGCGTCGAAGCCTGGGTTCACCGCAAGCGAGGGCACTGAAGCAATGGCGAATATCGTTCTCGACAATGTGTCTCGCAACTTCGCGCGGGACGGCAAGGAATTTCTCGCCCTCGATAACGTGAGCCTTACCGTCGAAGACCGCGAATTCGTTGCGGTGGTCGGCCCCTCGGGCTGCGGCAAGACCACCTGCATGCGTATGGCCGCCGGCTTGGAATTTCCAAGCTCAGGCTCCGTCACGGTCGGCGGCAAGGTCGTCAAAGCGCCGGGTCCGGACCGCGCCGTGGTGTTTCAACAGTTTGCGTTGTTTCCGTGGAAGACCGTGCAGGAAAACATCCAGTTCGGCTTGCGCTCGCTAGGCGTGGGCCGCGAGGAGGCTGCCGAGCGGATCGCGAAGAATCTGAAACTCATGAATCTGGAGGGCTACGAATCTGCCTATCCCCACCAGCTTTCAGGCGGCATGCAACAGCGCGTGGCGATTGCGCGCGCCTATGTTCTCAATCCCGACGTGCTGCTGATAAACGAGCCGTTTGGCGCCCTCGATGCACAGACGCGCACGGTGATGCAAGAGGAACTGCTGCGCGTCGGTCGTGCCAATCCACGCACCGTTATGTTCATCACTCATGCCGTCGAGGAAGCGGTGTATCTGGCCGATCGGGTGATCGTCATGACGCGCCGGCCGGGCAAGATCAAGGAGACCATCGATGTGAAGCCGGTCCGCGAAGCCGAACATTGGCAGCAATACGAGCGCATCGAAGACGTCATGGACCTCGCATCGTTCGTGCATCTCAGAACCAAGATCTGGCGCCTGTTGCGGGAGCAACACAATCCTGGTGATCATTGAACCGCGGGACCTCCCGCCAATTTTTTTGCTGTTGACATCAATATGGAGCGTTGCACATGAAGACCATGATTCGTCATTTACTTGTTGTTGGGGTATTGGCCCTCGGCGCGGCGAGCGTCACCGCCCAGGAACTGCGGGAAGTGCGCATCAGTTCGCAGCCGGCGCTGCTCGGCTCGGTGCCGTTCCTGGTGGCAGAAGAAAAAGGCTGGTGGAAGGAAGTGGGCCTTAGGGTCACGATCACGAATTTCCCTGCCGGCGCTCCGCAGATCGCGGCGAGCAAATCATGGGATGTCGGCTATACCGGCTCGGTACCCGCGGTGCTGGGAGCTGTTCGCTTTAATCTGCACACGATCGCGTTTTCGGATGATCAGTCGGCCACCAATGCGCTCTATGTGCGTGGGCCGAAAGCCGATGCGCTGATCAAAACACCGATTGCGCTCAAGGGCGGCACCGTCTTTCTCACCGGCAATTCCACGGTGGATCTTGCGGCCCGCTCGTGCATGCAAAAGTTCGGCCTCATCAAAGGCGACGTGACCGTGCGTTCGATGGGGCAGGCAGAAATCATTGCCGCGATGAGTTCCGGCGGCGCGGACGTTGGCGGGTTGTGGGCACCCAACACGTACACGGTCGAGGAAAAGGCCGGTGCAAGGCTTTTCTGTTCCGGCAAGGACGCTGGCGTGATGATTCCGGGCAACCTCGTCGCACGGGCTGAGTGGGCCAAGGAAAATCCGCAGTCCGCCGCGCGATTCCTGGCGGTGTATCTGCGTGCGCAACGCTTCCTTGCCACCAATCGCAAGGAAGCGCTCGCGATTATGAAGAAGCATTACGAGAGGCGCAGTTCGCCGCCGCTGAGAAGGCGCTCACGCCCGGCATCAAGGACGACATCCGCTTCGCCCGCGATCGCGTGCAGGACTTCGCGCGCCGCCAGCGCGATTCGATGAGTGAGTTCAAGGCCGAATTGTTGCCGGGATTGATGGCCGGCCAGCGTTTGATTCCGTGCAACACCGCAGGCTGCTATGTGCCGGGCGGGCGCTATGCGCATGCAGCGAGCGCGATCATGAGCGTAGGTACGGCGCAAGTCGCCGGTGTGAAGCACATCGTCGCGACTTCGCCTGCTACCAAGGATCACGACGTGCATCCGGGCATCCTCTACGCCATGCAATTGTGCGGTGCGCATACCGTGCTCGCGTTGGGAGGCGTGCAGGCGGTGGCCGCGCTCGCTTACGGCACGTTCAGTGGCCATGAGGCCGATATCATCGTCGGCCCAGGCAACCGTTTCGTCGCGGAAGCCAAGCGCATGCTGTTCGGGCGTGTCGGCATCGATGTCGTGGCCGGGCCCACCGAATCAGCGATCATCGCCGATGCGAGCGCCGATCCGACCGTGGTCACCGCCGATCTGATCGGCCAGGCTGAGCATGGCCCCGATTCGCCGGTATGGTTGATCACCACATCACGCAAGCTTGGGCAAGATGTGCTGCGGTTGGCACCAAGTGTGATCGATGCGCTGCCGGAACTCGCGCGGAAGGCCGCGACCGCCGCATGGCGCGACTATGCCGAAGTGGTGCTATGCGACACGCGGGACGAAGTGGTGCAAGTGAGCGACCAATACGCCTGCGAGCACCTGCAGGTGATGGCTGCTGATCTCGATTGGTGGCTTGCCAATCTCACTAATTATGGTTCGCTATTCCTTGGCGAAGAAACCACCGTGGCTTATGGCGACAAATGCAGCGGTCCGAATCACATCCTGCCCACGCGCGGCGCGGCCCGTTACTCAGGCGGCTTGAGCGTCGGAAAATTCATCAAGACGGTGACCTGGCAGCGCCTCACGCGCGATGCGTCGCGCACCGTCGGCCAGGTGGCGGCCCGCATTTCGCGCCTGGAAGGCATGGAGGGCCATGCACGTACCGGCGATGTGCGGCTGCACAAGTACTACCCGCAGGAAACCTTCGATCTTGGCACGCTCGACGGGCATCGGAGCTGACGGTGTCGATACGCATGACCAAGCTCGATCTCGATCTCACACAGCAGGAGCCGATTCCACCGGCGGGCGTACAAGCCGCGCTCGCGCTGATGCAAAGCGGCAAGCTGCACCGCTACGGCGAGGTCGGCGGCAAGCCAAGTGAGGTGTCGGCCCTCGAAGCCGACTTTGCGCGGGAGCTTGGCGTACAGTACGTGGTCGCGATGAAATCGTGCGGCTCGACGATGTTTGTGGCCCTCAAGGCGTGCGGCGTCCAACCCGGTGATGCGGTGCTGACCAACTGCTTTACCTTGGCTCCCGTGCCCGGCGCGGTTGCGCATGCCGGCGCCAAGCCCGTGCTGGTCGATGTGACCGACGACTTCACGATTGATCTCGCCGATCTCGAACGCAAGGCCGTCGCAAGCGGCGCGAAGATCCTGCTGCTGTCGCATATGCGCGGCCACATCTGTGACATGGATGCGCTGCTGGCGATTTGCCAGCGCCATGGCGTGCAAATCATCGAAGACTGCGCGCACACCATGGGCGCAGGCTGGGACGGCAAGGCCACCGGCAGGTGGGGCCGCGCGGCCTGCTTCAGCCTGCAAAGCTATAAACATGCGAATAGCGGCGAGGGTGGCCTGCTCGCGACCGACGACGAAGATGTGGCCGCGCAAGGGATTTTGTTCTCGGGCAGCTACATGCTTTATGCATCGCATCTGTCGCGTCCGGCCGATGCAGTATTCGAGCGCTGGAAATATGTGACGCCCAATTTCAGCCTGCGCATGAGCAACCTCGCCGCCGCGGTGGCGCGGCCGCAACTTGGGGCCGTGCTCGCCGACCGGTGCAAACGCTGGAATCAGCGCTACGCGTGGATGGTAGCGGCGCTGGCGGGCATCGCACATCTACGCCTGCCACACCGTCCGACAAAAGAGCAGTATGTGGCGAGTTCGATCCAGTTTTCGCTCGTTGGTCTGTCGCGCGCGAACATCGAGGGATTCATCGGCGCCTGCGCCGCGCGCGGCGTACACATCAAGTGGTTCGGCGCCGAGCAGCCGGTGGGCTTCACGAGCGTATGGCAACACTGGCGCTACTTCGGCGAAGCGCAATCGCTGCCCAATGCCGAGCGCGTCCTCGGTGGCTTGTGCGACATGCGCCTGCCGCTCACGCTGACACAGGCTGATTGCGTGGCAATCGGTGGCGTGTTGCATGCCGCGATGGAAGAGGCCACCTGATAATGAACATCGTCCGATCGATTCTTATTCAACCGAGAAGGTACCCATGAAACTCGCCAAATTCCCCCGCATCCGCATCACCCACGGTCCCACGCCGCTCGAACCGATGAAACGCCTGACTGAGTCCCTCGGCGGCCCTAACCTATGGATAAAACGTGACGATTGCACCGGACTTGCGTCAGGCGGCAACAAGACGCGAAAGCTCGAATACATTATGGCCGAGGCGCTTCAGCTAGGCGCCGACACGGTCATCACACAGGGCGCGACGCAATCGAACCACGCCCGCCAGACGGCTGCGATCGCGGCCAAGCTCGGCATGCAGTGCCATGTCATCCTCGAAAACCGCACCGGCTACACGTTCGAGGACTACCGGAATTCGGGCAACGTATTCCTCGATCATCTTTATGGCGCAAGTGTTTCGGAGGTACAGGCCGATACCGACATGGACGCCGCGATGGCCGCGCTGGCCAACCGCCTGCGATCGGACCGTCGCAAACCGTATGTGATTCCTGGCGGTGGTTCCACGCCGGTCGGCGCCCTGGGCTATGTCACCTGTGCGCTGGAACTTGCCGATCAGGCCAATAACATGGGTCTAGTCATCGATTCATTGGTGCATGCGACCGGCAGCGCGGGCACCCAGGCCGGATTAGTGGCGGGCATGCATGGTGCGCGAACGCAGATCCCAGTGTTGGGCATCGGCGTGCGCGCGCCGCGCGCTCCGCAAGAGGACCGCGTGTATGGGCTCGCCGTCAAGACGGCCGACCTGCTCGGCGTGAGCGGCGCGGTGGCGCGATCCGATGTCGTGGCGAACTGCGATTATGTAGGTCCTGGCTATGGCAGACCGACCCCCGGCATGATCGAAGCCGTTACTATGCTCGCGCGCACCGAGGGCATCCTGCTCGATCCGGTCTACTCGGGCAAGGGTATGGCCGGGCTCATCGATCTCATCCGCAAAGGTCATTTCAAGAAGGGCCAGAACGTGGTGTTCCTGCATACTGGCGGCTCGGTCGGCCTGTACGGCTACATGCATGCGTTCGGCAGTGTTTTGCCGAAGTAGGAGAGGGCGTAATGATTGGCGTCATCGGTGGCATGGGTCCTCTCGCAACGGCGGACTTCCTCAACAAGGTCATTGAGGAGACGAATGCCGAGGACGATGCCGACCATGTGCCGATGCTGATCAGTTGCGATCCGCGCATCCCGAAACGGCCCGCCGCCATTCTCGACGGCGGCGAGTCACCGTTCCCGGTGCTGCGAGCGATTCGCGATCGGCTTCTGGCCGGCGGCGCCACCGCGTTGGTGATGCCTTGCAACACCGCGCACTACTGGTATGAAGAATTGGCGGCTGATTCGCCCGTTCCTTTCTTGAGTATTGTGGAGGCGGGCTGCGATGAGGCCGCTCGTGTGACCCCGCAAGGCGGCGCAATTGCTATTGCAGCTACCCGCGCCACCTTGGCTGCACGCGTCTTTGATGCGCCCCTCGTTCGTCGTGGACTCATCCCGATGCTCCCCACCGACGCTGAGCTTGATCAGTGGCTTCTCCCGGCTATTGCGGCAGTCAAAGCGGGCCGGATCGCGCGCGCCGGTGAATTGTTCGATGTGGCGCTCGATGCGTTCGCGCGTCGGGGCGCAAAGCGCGTGCTGCTGGCTTGCACTGAATTGCCGATTGCGTTGACAGCGGCGAAGAGCTCCCAGCGCGACCATTGCATCGATCCATCGCGGGCGCTCGCGCGCGTGACGGTTGCGTATTGGCGCGGGATGGCGAAGGTGAGGAGCTGAGTTGCGTCCGAATCAATGCGGCAACCGCACCTCGGCGGTTGCCTCCGCCACCACGCGCTCGCCATTTGTAATGCGTTGCGCAACGCTCACGATATCGAACTCGCCATGGACGCGGATGCCAGTCACTTCACCGACCGCTATCAAGTGATCGCCCGCGAACGCCATTGACTTGTATTTCAGCGAGAGCTTGCGAATGAATGCCTGCGGCCCGGCCCAATCGATGATTGCTTTGGCAAAGACCGCACCGTATTCCTGGCCGTCGATGATGACGTTAGGCAATTTTACCGAGCGCGCATAGTCGACGTCATAGTGGAGCCGATGCCAGTCCCAAGTCGCGGCCCCGTAGGCGACGAGATCGACGGTGGTAAAGGTGCGTTCTTGCGCGGGGAGTTCCTGGCCGACTTTCAAGGCCGAGGCCGATAGGGTGGGCTCGGTCATACGGATGCTCCGGCCGGTTGCAGTGGTTGATAAACGAGGGTCTCGCGATTGATTGCCAATAGCTCATTGCCGTCCGCCGTAAAACGGGCCACGGATTGCACAAAGAGTTGCGTGCCGCCGCGTGAGGACGCGCGCTCGTCGATGGCCTCGAGCGTCCACGCCGCGGAAATGCGATCGGTGGGCAGCACCGGTCGAAAGAATTCGTAATCGTTGCCCGCGCGGATCTGGCGACAGCCTTCAATCGGCAGGTGCCATTCATGTCCGAAATAGCCATCGACGTTGGCCGGTCGGTGCGCGTATTGGCAGGTCTCCACGACCAGCGTCGGTGGTGCGATCACCGATGGGTATCCGGCCTGGCGAGCGTAGCCATCGTCAGAGTAAAGCGGGTTGTAGTCGCGGAGCGCCAGTGCAAAATAGCGAATCGAGGCGCGGCTCAAATCTTCGCAGGCCGGATAGGTAATGGTGCGGCCGATCCAGGCTTTGAGTTCGTCGGTAAGCAGCGGCATGTGGGGTGTTAGGTCAAAAAACAAGTCAATCGAGGATCGCGAATGGATCCACTTCGATCAGCATCTCGGGTCGCAGCAGCGCTTCGCAAACGAGACCCGTCGAGGCGGGATAGGGTTCTTTCATCAGTTTGGTGCGTACGCTCGCGACATCGCGGTACTGCGTGAGCGCGCCCGGCGTCACATATTCAATCGTCTTGACGAGATTGCTGACGGAGCCGCCCGCCGCCTCGATCACTTTGATCACATTGCGGTAGGTGTACTCGGCCTGCGCGATCACATCGCCTTCATGCACGACGCGTTCGGTCGCGGGGTCGAGCGCGCCTTGCCCGGATAGAAACAACAGCTTTCCTGCTTTGACGCCTGGGCTGTAGGTGAGTTTCTTGTAGCGGTCCCAGCCGGGGTTAACGGCGATCGGCTCGTCTCGCGTGGCGATGAAATCATATTGGATCAGCGCTTCGGGATGACACAGCTTCGGCATGAGGATGCCCGCTGCGCCCGGATACACTGGGCCAAGAAAGTCGCGCCGCACACGTCCGGTGAATTTGTAATTGGCGAGCGCGGCTGGAGTGAGGTAGTCGACCGTCTTTACGACACGATCGAAGCCAAGGCCCAATGCGCTTAGCATGCGCTTTGCTTTTTCGAAGATCGCACGTGTTTGGGCGACAACATCGCCTGCGCCAATGATGTTGCCTTGTTCATCGGTCGGCAACACGGTTGGCAGAAATACCACGCCCGCCGAATCGCGCGCCACCGGCATGCCAGAGCCGACGTTGGTCGCCGCGCCAACCGGTCCGGCGGTGACTTCGATCTCGATGAATGCTTCCGGCCGCAGCAGCGCACGTACCGGCACCGTGTTGATCGCGGGTTGATGCGTGCCGAACACTTCTTCACGGACCGCCCTGGCCTCGGCGTAACGCTCGATGCCTTCGGGCTTCACATATTCAACGACGCGCACCACATCGTTCATCGTCATGCCCGCAGCATCCAGAATGGCCGCGATCTTCTGGTAAGCGGTGCGGACCTGGTCGGTCATGCCGCCTTTGACGACCATGCGCTTCAACGCCGGATCGAATTCCGACGCGGTATGCCCCGAGAGATAGACCCGATCGCCGACGCCGACCGCCAGTGAAAACGAATAGCGCGAGTAATCGAACCACGGGAAGTGTTTGGGTTTGATCGCGATCGGCTGCACTGTGTATCTCGAATGATTGGAAGGGGCCAGCAACGGTAGCGGCGGAGGTGAGCGCGTGTCAAGCAATGTCACGTGCTAGCATCAATAGAACCTATCTCATAAATCTGCGGGGCCGCGAGTGGGGTCATGGGCCTTCAGGGCAAGGCGCCGAGGAGGCCGTGTACTTGACGTACACCGATGTAACACAGCCATGAAGGCCCAGGGCCCCGCTCCCTGTGGGTTGCAGCCAAAACGGGCGCCTGCTGTGTTGCCGGTCTTGGCAAGGCAATAAGCATTGCCTGCGCCCGGACGCCTTGCATTCATCCCGTTTTGTCAGCAACGCGG
>CAMDRJ010000140.1 GCA_945906755.1 Klebsiella pneumoniae
GATTTAGGCTCTCGTACTCGTCCATCCGCGATTCTCCTTTCGTGTGCTTGGCGGCTCACGATCGATAGTTTCGCCGGGTGGACTCCCGGATTCGTCAAACTTCTGCTGCCTCCCCGGCAGAGCCGGGGGAACTCCCTACTTATTAGGGCAGATGTACTTCCGGTCGGTCATCATCGCTTGCGAGGAACTTCCCGACGCACAGCGCCAACCCGGCAGCGGCCCGCTGCTGCGCACCCTCGGTCGCTAACAGCGCTCTCGACGACTTGGTCGGGCGCGGCTAAAAGCCGTTTAACATCAAGCGCGTGTTATTATCCGGCCCGCTTTCAGAACGGCGGCCCGGGTCGCCGTTTGCGTTTTGATGCGACGGAATTTAGTTCGATCATTTCGACCGTAAACCCGCGTAGCGATTGCGCGAAAAACACCGCGCAATGCTATCGGCGATTAGGGTACCTGCCCGGGATCTACATGGTCCGCGAGCAACCAAGCTGCGCCCTCGAAAGGAATTTGCATGCCAACCTCCCATGTGATGAATACCTACGGGCGCCAGCCGGTTACGTTCAGCCACGGCAAGGGCGTTTGGATTTGGGACGAAGCCGGCCGTAAATATCTCGATGCGATGGCAGGCATCGCGGTCTCCGGGCTTGGCCATGCGCATCCCAAACTCACTACCGCGTTGACCGACCAACTCGGCAAGCTGATCCATACCTCGAATTTGTATGGCGTGCGCAACCAGGAAACGCTGGCTGACCGAATTTGTGCGCTCTCCGGAATGGAAGAAGTGTTTTTTTGCAGTTCCGGATCGGAAGCCAACGAAACCGCCATCAAGCTCGCACGCTATTACGCGCATCTGCAAGGCAATAGCAACGCCGCCATCATCGTGATGGAGCGCGCCTGGCATGGCCGCACGCTCGCTACGCTGTCGGCAACCGGTAACCGCAAGGCGCAAGCCGGCTTCGAGCCGCTCGTCCCCGGGTTTGTGCGCGTGCCGTACAACGACGCGCAAGCGGTCCGGCAAGCGGCGGACGCCAATCCGAATGTCGTCGCGATTCTGGTTGAAGTGCTGCAAGGCGAAGGCGGTATCAATGTGGCCGATGTCGAGTACGTGCGCTTCCTGCGCAAAATCTGCGATGACAAAGGCTGGCTGTTAATGTTGGACGAAGTGCAGTGCGGCATCGGGCGCACCGGCAAATGGTTCGGCTATCAACATGCCGGCATCCAATGCGATGTCATGACGCTCGCCAAAGGGCTAGGTTCCGGCGTGCCAATTGGTGCCTGTGTGGCAGCGGGCAAAGCGGCCCATGTGCTGAAACCCGGCACGCATGGTTCGACCTTCGGTGGCGGGCCGCTTGCCTGCCGCGCCGGCATCGCAACGCTGGCCGCGATGGAAGATGAGAACCTGCTCGCTAATGCAACCAAGATGGGCGAAGTGATCCGTAGTGGATTTCGCGAAGCGCTGAGTGGGACGCCGGGCTTCGTCGAGGCGCGCGGCATGGGCCTGATGATCGGCGTCGAACTCGATCGCCCGTGCGGGGATCTGGTGAATCTTGCGCTCGAAGCGGGCGTGTTGATCAATGTCACCGCCGATCGCGTGATTCGACTGCTCCCCCCGCTTGTCATCAATGAAGCGGAATCACGCGAGCTGGTTGCACGCGTCAGTACCGTTGTCAAAAAGTTCTTGAGCAAGTGAAACCGGTCAAACATTTTCTGCAGTTCAAGGATTTCTCGCGCGAAGAGCTCGATTACGTCTTCGCACGCACGCGCTGGATCAAAGAGCGATTCAAATCGTTTCAAAAGTACTGGCCGCTGGAAGACCGTACGCTGGTCATGATTTTCGAGAAGCAGTCGACCCGCACGCGCCTCTCATTCGAGGCGGGCATGCACCAACTCGGCGGCGCGGCGATTTATCTCAACACGCGCGATTCACAACTTGGCCGCGGCGAGCCGGTGGAAGATGCCGCACAGGTGATCTCGCGCATGTGCGATGCGGTCATGATCCGCACCTTCGATCAAGAGATCGTGGAGCGTTTCGCACGCAATTCGCGCGTGCCGGTGATCAACGGGCTCACCAACGAATACCATCCGTGCCAGATCCTCGCCGATATCTACACCTTCATCGAGCATCGCGGCTCGATCCAAGGCAAGACAGTGGCCTGGATCGGCGATTCCAACAACGTCTGCAACACTTGGCTACAGGCGGCCACGGTGTTCGATTTCAACGTACATGTCTCGACGCCGCCCGGCTATGAAGTCGAGCCCGAGCGGGCCGGCATCTACAACTCGAACCACTACGAAGAATTCCCCGATCCGATGGATGCGGTGAACAATGCCGATCTCGTCACCACCGACGTCTGGACCAGCATGGGCTTCGAAGGCGAGTCGGCCGCACGTAAGCGCGACTTTGTCGATTGGGAAGTCGATAGCGACATGATGCGGGGCGCCAAGCCGACGGCACTTTTCATGCACTGCCTGCCCGCGCACCGCGGCGAAGAAGTGAGCGCCGAAGTCATCGACGGCCCGCAAAGCGTGGTCTGGGATGAAGCGGAGAACCGGCTGCATACGCAAAAAGCTTTACTCGAATACCTGGTGCTTGGTCGGGTTGCCTGACCGCACTGCATTTCAATCCTTCTCAATGGTTTTTCGTCGATGAACAAAGATCGCGTCAAAAAAGTCGTGCTGGCCTACTCGGGTGGCCTGGATACGTCGGTCATCCTGAAATGGCTGCAAGATGTCTATGAATGCGAAGTCGTGACGTTTACCGCCGATATCGGGCAAGGCGAAGAACTCGCACCGGCGCGGCGCAAAGCCAAGATGTTCGGCGTCAAAAGCATCTTCATCGAAGATCTGCGCGAAGAATTCGTGCGCGATTTTGTCTTCCCGATGTTTCGGGCCAATGCCGTCTATGAAGGCGAATATCTGCTTGGCACCTCGATCGCGCGACCGTTGATTGCCAAGCATCTGGTCGAGATTGCCAAGAAGACCGGTGCCGATGCGATTTCGCATGGCGCCACCGGCAAAGGCAATGACCAGGTGCGCTTCGAGCTTGGCGCCTACGCGTTGATGCCCAATGTGCGCGTGATCGCGCCATGGCGCGAATGGGATCTCCTGTCGCGTGACAAGCTGCTCAAGTACGCCGACCAGCACAAGATCCCGGTCGATTTCAAGAAACGCAAGGGCGGTGGCGCACCCTATTCGATGGACGCCAATCTGCTGCACATCTCCTATGAAGGCGGCGTGCTGGAAGATCCCGCATTCGAGCCGGAAGATTCGATGTGGCGGATCACCGCATCGCCGCAGAAAGCCCCCAATCGCGCTGAGACCTTGGAGCTTGGCTATGAAAAGGGCGACATCATCTCGGTGAACGGCAAACGCCTGACACCTGCCAAGATGCTCGCGGAATTGAACCGGATCGGCGGCAAGCACGGCATCGGCCGGCTCGATCTCGTCGAGAACCGCTATGTCGGCATGAAGTCGCGTGGATGCTATGAAACGCCCGGCGGCACGATCATGCTGAAGGCACATCGCGCGATGGAATCGATCACGATGGATCGCGAAGTGCTCGCGCTCAAGGATGATCTGATGCCGCGTTACGCACGCCTCATCTACAACGGCTACTGGTTCAGCCCGGAGCGCGTGCTGCTGCAAACGCTGATCGATGGTTCACAGAAAACGGTCAATGGCTCGGTGCGGCTCAAGCTCTACAAGGGCACCGCCCTGGTGGTAAGCCGCGAGTCGAAAACCAATTCGTTGTTTGATCCGGCCATCTCGACCTTCGATGATGATGGCGGCGCCTACAACCAAGCGGATGCGGGCGGCTTCATCAAGCTCAATGCGCTCCGCTTGCGTATTGCCGGCAACCTCGCCAAGAAACGCCGTAAATAATCACTTATGGCGACGATCTTCACCCATCCGATCGTCGCCCTGACCATCGGACGACTGACCGGAATTGCGCCGCGTACGATTGCGATCGGCTGCCTGCTATCGATCTTGCCCGATCTCGACTTCGTTGCGTTCTATACGCAGTACGAGGATTGGCACATCATCGGCCACCGCGGCATAACCCACTCGATCGTGTTCGCGTTCGCCCTTGGATTCATTGCAACCCGTTTCTTTACGCCGTGCCGTGCGTTCAATCTCGACTGGTGGCGCACCTTTCTGTTTCTTTCAGTCTGTGCGGCCTCCCACGGAATGCTCGACGCCTGTACCGATGGCGGCGCGGGCATCGCGTTTTTCTGGCCTTTATCTGAGGCGCGCTTTTTCTTTCCGTGGAATCCGATTCAGGTCTCGCCGATCGGCCTTGAGTTTCTGCAATGGGAGGGCGTCGAGGTCCTGCTATCTGAGATTAAGTGGGTATGGTTGCCGTGCACCCTGCTGATTGTGGTACATAGGCTTCTTTCGCGCCGCTTGAGCGCCACGACAATACGAGGATTGCGCAATGAATCGCGATGACGGTGGCGCCCGACTCGATCGGGCCGTGCAGCACTTGATGATGGCGCGCCGCTCACGCCGATGGATCGATGCACTGCCGGCCGATGCAATGCCGCAAACGCTTGACGAAGCGCATGCGATCCAGGATGGTCAGATGATCCGCATGGGCGGGCGCGGCGGCTGGAAGGTCGGCGCAGCAGGGCCGGATGCAATACCGGGTCGCGCACCGCTTGCCGCCCGATCGATCTACACCGGGCGCCCAACGCTTTCCGCGGCTGAGTTTCATTTCGTCGGCATCGAAGGCGAGATCGCATTCAAATTTGGTTCAACCCTCGATCGCGCGGGTCGCCCGTACGCGGTTGAAGAAGTACTCGCGGCGGTGACAAGCGTCCACGCCGGCATCGAAATCGCCGACTCGCGCTATGTCGACTTCCGTTCACGTTCCGCGCTCGAGCAAACGGCCGATCTCGGCAACAACGGCGCCTACATTTTGGGGCCCGCATCGAATGCATCGCCCGCGATCGACCAGTTGCAAGTGAGTGCGGAAATTTGGCTCGATGGCGAGCGCATCGTCCAGAAAACCGGCGGCAATACCGCAGGTAGCGTGCAGCGATTGCTCACCTGGCTTGCCAATCACTGCGCACTACGCGGCACGCCAATCACCGCGGGAGATATCGTCACCAGCGGTTCATGCACCGGCCTTGAGATCATTCAAAAAGGCACCGTGCGCGCGGTCCTCGCAGGGATTGGCGATGTTACGGTGACGATCGTCTAG
This sequence comes from Klebsiella pneumoniae, assembly GCA_945906755.1. Taxonomy (GTDB): domain Bacteria; phylum Pseudomonadota; class Gammaproteobacteria; order Burkholderiales; family SG8-39; genus SHXR01. Next base: position 5,201 of record CAMDRJ010000140.1, read on the forward strand.
CATTCGATCCGAGCTAGCGCTTGGCCGGATGCGTCGCGCGCCAATGCCACGCGATATCGATCCGCCTACACACCCAGACGCGGTCGTAACGGCCGATATGATCAAGAAACCGCTGCAAGGCGCGTAACCGGCCCGGGCGCCCAAGCAGCCGGCAGTGCATGCCGATCGACATCATGCGCGGTGACTCGTCGCCTTCGGCATACAACACATCGAACGAATCGCGCAGATACGCGAAGAACTGATCGCTCGTATTGAAGCCTTGCGGGGTGGCAAAGCGCATGTCATTGGCATCGAGCGTATAGGGCACGATCAACTGTTGCTGCGTACCGTTTTTTGTTTCGACGTCGACCCAGAACGGCAGGTCATCACCGTAATAGTCCGAGTCATATTCGAAGCCGCCCTGCTCCACCACCAACCGGCGCGTATTGGGACTGTCGCGCCCGGTGTACCAACCAAGCGGCCATTGGCCACCGGTCAATCGACGAATGATTTCCGTGCCGATGCGAATGTGTTTGCGTTCCTCGCTCACCGGCATGTTCTGATAATGAATCCAGCGCCAACTATGGCAGGCAATTTCATGGCCGAGTTCAACGAACGCCTGGGTGAGTTCCGGATGCCGTTCGAGCGCCATCGAAACACCGAACACCGTGATCGGCAAGCCACGCCGTTCGAACTCACGCAGGATCCGCCAGACCCCGGCACGTGAGCCGTATTCATAGATCGATTCCATCGAGAGATGGCGCGCCGGATAGGCCTCCGCACCGATGATCTCCGAGAGAAACTTTTCCGAGCCCGCATCGCCATGCAGCACATTGTTCTCGCCGCCCTCTTCATAGTTGAGAACGAATTGCACCGCGATGCGCGCATTGCCCGGCCAATTTGCATGCGGTGGCGTGCGGCCGTAGCCGATCAAATCACGCGGATACGCACCGGATTTCGGGTCTGGCTTACGCGCCACCTTCGCCGTGTGCGGTGCAGTCTTCTTCTTCGTTGCCATGGCTTCCAATCCGTGATGTCCCGGTGCGATTCTCGCCTGATTACCGAAAGCGCGAAAGATACGCGCGGATCACGTTCATTGGCCAGACGAAGGACCACGTTGCGGTACGATGCGCCCATCGCCCTTTGGATTGCAGCGCACCATCATGGATAAATTCGATGTGATCGTCGTGGGCCTTGGCACGATGGGCGCGGCATCGGCGCTCACCTTGGCCGACCGCGGACAAAAGGTCTTGGGGCTCGATGCGCACCACCCACCCCACGCATTCGGCTCGCACCATGGCGAGTCACGCATCATTCGCAAGGCCTATTACGAAGACCCGTCGTATGTGCCGTTGATCGAGCGATCGTATCGCCTGTGGACCGCGCTCGAGGCACGCGCGAAAGCCAGCCTGATGACCAGAACAGGCGGACTCATGATCGGCCGTCCCGAGAGCGGACTGGTGAGTGGCGCTCTGCAAAGCGCGCGGCAACACCAACTACAACATACGGTTCTCTCACAACAGGCGATGCGCGATCGGTTCCCGGTCTTTCAACTCGATGCAGAGATGGTCGCGGTACTCGAACCGGATGCGGGCATCTTGTACCCGGAACAATGCGTGCAGACCTTGCTCGATCTCGCTACAGCACGGGGCGCCACGCTTCGCTATGGCGAAGCCGTGCGGTCGTGGCAATCGACCAGCGATGGCGTGAGCGTCGTGACCGAACAGGCAACCTACCGCGCTGAAAAGCTGGTGTTGGTGCCTGGCCCATGGCTTGGTGAGCTCGCGCCTGCGCTGCAATCGAAGCTCACCATCGAGCGGCAGGTCGTGCTGCACGTCGAGCCGCACGCACAGGCGCCGCTATTTCGCGCTGACAAGCTGCCAATCTTCTGTCTGGAAGAAGCCGATGGAAATTTCTTCTATGGCATCCCGGATCTTGGCAGCGGCCTCAAGGTTGGACAACATTATGCAGGGCCAAAGCATACGCGGGTCGATACCGTCGATCGCACCGTGCATCCCCGCGATGTGGATCTGGTGCGCGCCTACCTCGCACATCGCATGCCAGGTGCCAACGGAACGCTGCTGTCATCGCTGGTGTGTCTCTACACCGATACGCCCGATCTGCACTTTGCGATCGATCATTACCCCAGCCATGACAACGTGGTCGTGGCAAGCGTGTGCTCAGGCCATGGCTTCAAGTTCGCGCCAGTGATTGGCGAAGTGATTGGCGATCTGATTGCTGGCAATCGACCGGCCTTCGATCTCTCGCTGTTTAACGCCGATCGACTGCTGGCTTGATCGACGAACCGGCTATTCGCGCGGCTGAAATTGCTCGATGAAACGCAAAAGCACCGTCGCGCTGATGCCGGCATCCTCAAGAGTAATCGATTCGGCCGGATTGTGGCTGATACCACCGCGACAACGCACGAACAACATACAAATATCGGCGATCGCGTTCATGGCCTGACCGTCATGCCCCGCACCACTTGGCAGGCGCAGCACCCGAATGCCATTCGCGGACACTGCGTCATCGAGTTGCTTCATCAGCCACGGCGCGCATTGCGCCACCACCGTCGCTTGCAGATCCTCGATCTGGATGGCGATCTTGCGCTTCGTGCCGATCATCCGTAGTGCCTCATCCACCTTTGCGACCGCCGCGAGGCGCTGATCGTCACGCGGCGCGCGGATATCGATCGTGAAATGCACATCGCCAGGGATGACATTGATTGCACCGGGCAATGCCTCGATGCGACCGACCGTCCCGACCAGATCGGGTTCGCCCGATGCAATGCGCTCGACCGCCAGCACGCATTCCGCGGCAGCGGCCAACGCATCCTGACGCAGCCGCATCGGCACCGTGCCGGCATGCCCGGCCATGCCCTTAATCGAGACGCGCTTCCTCGTGAAACCGTTGATCGCAGTCACCACGCCCACCGGCAGCCCATCGGCTTCAAGCACCGGGCCTTGCTCGATATGGATCTCGGCATAGGCCAGCACCTCTTCGCGGCGGCGCGCGGCGGTTGGAATGGCCGCAGGATCAAGCCCGAACGCGGTCATGGCCTCCCGCATCGTTACACCGTCGCGATCGCGGATATCGAGCACCGCTAGATCGAACGTGCCCGCAATCGCCCGACTACCAAGAAACGTCGAACCAAAGCGCACGCCCTCTTCATCGGCAAACCCAACCACCTCGACCGCGAACGGCAAACGCCGCCCCGACTCGTGCAGCACGCGTACGCATTCGACCGGGGAAATCACACCCAGCATGCCATCGTATTTGCCGCCATTCCTCACGGTATCCAGATGCGAGCCGAACATGAGGCAGGGCAACCCCGGCCGATCGCCTTCATAGCGCCCCACGATATTGCCGATCGCATCGACCCGCGCAGTCATGCCCGCATCACGCATCCATTCGAGCACCAGCGCATTCGCCGCTTTAGCCTCCTTGCTATAACAGACGCGAGTCAGACCACCGGCCAGTTCGGAGCAGCGCGCAAGCTGCTCGGCATGATCGAGAATGCGGCGGGCGTTGATCATCGTTGGTTTCCGAGAAGGCAATCAAAGTAATTATATGCGTACCGTACAATACCGATGACCCTCAACACCGAAACGAACTGACCATGGGACGCCTCTCCACGCATGTGCTCGATACCGCGAACGGTCAACCCGCCGCGGGAATGCGCATCGACTTTCTCGAACGAAGCGGCGGGCACTACATGCTGGTCAAGACGCTGCACACCAACGCCGATGGCCGCACCGACGAACCGGTGCTGAAAGACACGGAGATGCGCACCGGGGAATTCGAGTTGTCGTTTCATGTGGCCGACTACTTCCGACGGCGCGGCACGACCTTGACCAAGCCACCCTTCATCGATCAGGTCCCGATTCGCTTTGGCATCCAAGATCCACACGCGCACTATCACGTGCCGCTGCTGTGCACGCCCTGGTCGTATTCGACTTATCGTGGCAGTTGAACAGTCATTCGGGATGACCGATTTGTCGAACCGGATGGCACCGCAATCTATCGAACGTCGGCACGTGCTCACTCTCCTCGCAGCGAGTCCACTTGTCGCGGCCTGCCAAGGAACCTTCGAGGGCCCGGAGCGCGGGCCGATCGCTGCCTTGTTTCTCGGGCACGTCAACGATGGTGATTTTGATGAACAAGGGTATCTTGGCTTACAGCGCGTGACGCGCGAGCTTGGTATTCCTTTCCGCATGGTTGATGGCGTGGGGATAGACCGAACCGCCGTGCTCACTGCACTACGCGAGATGGCTTCCTCCGCGGCAACCATGATCGCTGTACATGGGAGCGGCGCGAGCGAAGCGGTGCAACGCGCCGCATGGGAATTTCCACGCAAGCGCTTTACGCTGATCCAAGGCGACCTGCTTCGCCCGAATCTGGCGATCTACCGGGTGCGTGATGAACAGTCTGCATGGCTGGCGGGCGCTGCCGCGGCAATGCTGTCAACGTCGGGCGTGCTGGGCCATGTCTCGACCAGGGATCGCGACGACGCGGTCGCGCTGCACACAGCGTTTGCAGCGGGCGCACGGACCACCAACCCGCGAATCCACGTGCTCGATGCGGCAATGCCCGCGTCGCACGACGAGCAGGCGATTGGCCGGATGGCGATGGCACAGACCGGTGCGCGCGCGGATCATCTGTTTATCACCGGCTCGACGCGCATCGTGGTCGAAGCCACGCGTGGACACCCCGTACGCTTGATCGGCCAGGGACTCGATTGGGTCGCCGCGCATCCATCGCGCTTCGCGGCGAGCGCCGTCGCGGACACCGGCGCGGCCATCTTGCAACTCGGGCGCGATATGCAGGATTCGATTTGGCGCGGCGATCTGATCCGCTATTACGGGCTGCGCTATCCGGAGATGGTGCGACTGGCCACCGCCACGGATACGCCCGCCAACGTGCTCGCGACCGTCGACGATTTATCCGGCCAACTCGCGGCCGGCCGCATTCAAATCCCGCGGACCGATCGCGATCGCAAGCTTGACGCCGCCAATCGCTGACCGCCCGTTGCGCGAGGCCTTGCTCGCCGCGTTGGTGCTCAACGCCGTGATGATGGCTTGTGCAGCGAGCCTCTTCAGCGTGCCGGTGCTCGCCCCAGCCATCGCCGCTGACCTCGCCGTCGACACCACCTGGGTCGGTACGTTCTCAGCGATTCATTGGATCGCCTCGCTCATCACCTCGTTTGCCGCGGGCAGGATCATCAGCCGGTTCGGTGCGATTGGTGTCTCGCAGATATGCCTTTTGCTGTGCGGCCTTGGGCTCGTATTCGGCGGCATGGGCACGCTCTCTTCCTTGGCCCTATCGGCCATTCTCATCGATTTTGCGCATGGCATCGAAACACCCGCGAGTTCGCAATTGCTGGCGCGCCTCTCACCGATCAAAGACCAGCCGCTGGTGTTCTCGCTCAAACAGACGGGCGTTCAGTTCGGCGGCATCGTTAGCGGAGTGTTGTTTCCGTTCCTACTCGTGCAAATTGGCTGGCGCTGGGCGATGTGGGGCGTCGCGGCGACCTTGTTTATCGGCGCGTTCGCTTTAAAACGCGCCCGCACCCGCTTTGATACCGAGCCTTCAACCACATCAACCCGTCCCGCAGGCTCCATGTGGCAAGCCGTCGTTGCCGCATGGCGCGATGCACGCGTGCGCCGCATGACCCTGTCAGCACTTGCCTTTGTGAGTGCGCAAGTCTGCTTCAACGCCTTCCTCGTCAGCTTTCTGGTTGATGAACGCGGGCTGTCGCTGGCCGTCGCAGGCTCGGTGCTCGCCGTTGGCCAATTCGGCGGACTCATCGGACGCATCATCTGGGGCATCGTATCCGGCCGCTATATGCCACCGCACGTATTGCTGATGGGCCTTGGCGTCGTCATGACCATCGGTTTGGCCGCGCTTGGCGGCTTGGGCGTGCAACTGCCAATGTTCGCACTGGTAGCGGTGAGCTTCGTCGTCGGCGTCACGGTAAGCGGCTGGAACGGCGTGTTCCTCGCAGAGATCGCACGCCTTGCCCCGCCAGGAGAAGTCGGTCGGATCACTGGCGCCACCTTCGCGATCTCAGGCGCCGGATTGGTGCTCGGCCCGATCGCTTTTGGGCTGATTGCGGCCGGCACAAGCTTTGCAACCGCCTTCGTGGTGAGCGCATTCTGGACCCTGGCCGGCATCGTGTTTCTCGCCTGGCCGATCGATCGCGCGAAGGCTAGCGATACCCCTCCGTTATAATCGATTCCCCTTCCCACATAGCGACCAAGCCATCATGCCCTCGTTCGATATCACCTCCGAAGTGAACAAGGTCGAGCTGCACAATGCGGTCGATCAATCCAACAAGGAAATCACCAACCGCTTCGACTTCAAAGGATCAAACGCCCGCATCGAAGAAAGCGAAGCGCAAATCATCTTGCACGCCGACGACGATTTCAAGGTGAAGCAAATGATGGAGATTTTCATCAGCAAGTGCGCCAAACGGAACGTCGATGTCCGCGCGTTCGAACACGAGCCGATCGAAAAAGCCGGCAGCAAGGTGAAGCAGACCATCAAAGTGAAAGACGGCATCGAATCCGACATGGCGAAGAAGATCGTGAAGTCGATCAAAGACGCCAAGCTGAAAGTGACCGCCACCATCCAGGGCAATGCAGTGCGCGTTGCGGGCACCAAGAAAGACGACCTGCAAACAGCGATCCAGCATGTCCGAAAAGAGGTGACGGAGATACCGGTGCAGTTCGGGAATTTTCGGGAGTAAATATCCCCCGGCAGAGCCGGGGGCTTTAGTTTGTGAGCCGCTCGAAGCGGCTAGAAGCGGTCGCTAACGCGGCCGCACGGTTTTTGGGCCACCCGGCGGTGGCCCTCTAGTACTGCAGCTTCAATTGGTCCAACCGCTTG
>CAMDRJ010000141.1 GCA_945906755.1 Klebsiella pneumoniae
TTCATCGCGCCTGGAATGGTGCCGAGTTCGACATCACCGAACTGTCCGGCAGCACCTACCTAATGACCACCGCGCGCAATGAATGCCCGTATGTGGCGATACCTGCTTTTGTGTCGAAGTATTTTCGGCATTCGGCGATTTACATTCGCAACGACCGCGGCATACGCACCCCCCGCGATCTCATCGGCAAGCGGATCGGCATGCCGGAATATCAAATGACCGCATGCCTATGGGCCCGCGGTATTCTCGAAGATGAATACGGTGTACGGCCGCGGGATATCCAATGGTTCACCGGTGGCCAGGAAGAACCGGGACGACGCGAACGTGCGCGACTTACCGTCGACAAGAGCGTGTCGATTCAGCCGATCGGACCGACGCAGACGCTCTCGGCGATGCTCGCTGCGGGCGAACTCGATGCGGTGATCTCTGCGCGCGTGCCAAGCTGCTACCGAACCAATCCAGCGGTCGTGCGGCTCTTTGAGAATTTCCGCGAAGTCGAAACCGCCTATTTCCAGAAGACCAGGATCTTTCCGATCATGCATCTCATCGGCATCCGCAAAAGCCTGGTCGATGCCCATCCATGGTTGCCGGTGAGTGTCTATAAGGCGTTTGTCGCGGCCAAAGACATCGCTATTCATGAACTGAAGGATGCCGGCGTCAATTTCGTTACGCTACCCTGGGTCTATCAAGAAGTGCTGGCCGCCGAGGCGTTGCTCGCCGAAGATTATTGGGCTTATGGCCTCGAAGCAAACCGTGCAGCGCTCGAAGCCATGACGCGCTATTCCTTCGATCAAGGCTTATCGCAACGCAAGCTCACGCCCGAAGAAATGTTCCCCGCGGGTACGCATGAAATTTCCAAACTTTAGTGGCTGGCTTGATCAATTGAAAGCTCCCATGTATTCGTCCATTAGACTGCTCATCGGACTCCTCACCGGATGCACTGCCCTCGCGGCGCTGGCGCAACCCTACCCGGCCAAGGCGGTGCGCGTCATCGTTTCGTCCGCGGCGGGTGGTCCGGTTGACACCGCGGCGCGCGTCATCAGCGAGAAACTGGCCGCCGCATGGCAACAACCTTTTACGGTCGAGAATCGCCCCGGTGCCGGCGAAATCATCGGCACCGAGTTCGTATCGCGTGCGGCGCCAGACGGCTACACGTTGCTGGTGGTGTCGTTGAACGTGGTGACCATCAATCCCGCGGTCTTTGCCAAGCTGCCCTACGACCCGGTACATAGCTTCGCGTCGATCGCGCTCACCACGATCAATCCGATGGTGCTGGTTGCCAACAACAAGGCGCCGTTCAATACGTTGAAAGAACTGATCGAAGCGGCCAAGACACGGCCCGGTGAGATTGCCTATGCAACACCAGGACTTGCGACGTCCAACCATATTGCCGCCGAATGGTTGGCGGCTGAAACCGGCATACGGCTCTTCCATGTGCCGTACAAGGGCGGGCCTGCCGCGGCAACCGCGATCCTGAGCGGCGATGTGCCGTTTGGCGTGGTATCGCTGGTGCAGGCGTTGCCGCTTGTCAAAGGCGGCACTGCCAAGGCGATCGCGGTCACGACCGCCAAACGAACCAATCTTGCCCCTGAGTGGCCGACCATCGCCGAATCCGGTGTGCCGAGCTTCGATGCCGCCGTGCGCGCCGCGATGTTTGCACCAGCGGGAACGCCACGAAACGTGGTTGCGCGCCTCAACACCGAGATCAATCGCATTCTGCAGATGCAGGACGTCCGTGATCGCTTTGCTTCAATGGGGGTCGAACCAATGGGCTCGACCCCTGAAGAACTGGATGCGCTCATCGCAAAGCTGCGTGCGCAAATCGAGCGCGTCGTCGAGCGGGCAAGAATTAAGGTCGAGTAAGAGTTCTACTGAACGCTTAGAACGTGATGCTGCCGATGCTCGTCCCACCGCAGACATAGAGCACCTGCCCGGTTACGAAGCTGTTTTCCGGCGCAGCTAGAAACATCACAGCACGCGCCACATCGTCCGGGAGACCCACGCGTTTGACCGGAATATTGGCCGCAACCTCTTTCACCTTCGGACTATCAGCGGGAATCAACTCGTAAAACATATCGGTGAGGATCGGACCGGGCGCCACCGCATTCACGGTGATGCCGAACGGCCCCAATTCGAGCGCCCAGGTGCGCGCCAGACCGATCATGCCGGCCTTTGAAGCCGAATAGGCAGTACGCGTCGCCAAGCCAAGTACCGCTCGCGATGACACCAACACCACCCGCCCGAAGCGCGCGGCCTTCATGGTGGGAAGCGCGGCCTGCGTAAGCGTAATGGCCGTGCCGACATGGAGATCCATCAATGCCTGCACATCCTCCAGCTTCACATCGGGTAGCAAAGACGGACGAATGACGCCCGCGTTATGAACGATCGTGGTCACTGCATGCTGTGCGCAGACTGCCGCCGCCACCTTGGCCGTCGCCTTCTGATCGAACAGATCAACCTGGATCGATGAGAACCGCGTGTGGTTAATGGTTGCAGCTTGTTTGTCCAGTGCAACGACCGTGTAGTCCCGTGCGAGCAGATGCTCGCAGATGGATTTGCCGATCCCGGCGCTGCCGCCTGTCACCAGAGCGATCGATGGGGTCATGCTCATCCTCAATGTCAAAGAAACATCTGGATCGACGGCAACGCCGCATCACAATTGATGAGGTTCACGCGTTTCAATTGGATGCGCAACGCACCGTCACGCAACACGATCGTATGCAGTACATGGCCGCCATAAGTCTGTTGATCGTCACCCCGGCTCTCCAGATACATGAATTGCGTGCGGGTGATCCAGCGCTCAGGCTCGGCAAGTTCGATCTCCGGTTGCTGCAAAACATGCACACAACGACTCACCGGATGCTGGGAATAGGAGCGCGGATTTTTTAGGCGCTCGACCCGCAGCTTGAGCAGCAGCTTGTCTTCCCATGCAAGCGACGTATGGTTCAGGCCATCCGGCTGATCATGCGTAAGCGGCACCCAGTAGTACGCGTCCTCCGAGAAAAGCTCGTACCACTCATCGAAGCGTTTCTCATCGATCAGCCGCGCTTCGCGATAGATAAGACGAATCACATCCTGCGATTCGACCGACGCCATGTTCAGGCCTCAACCTTCATGTTCAAGGTCATGAACTTCGCCCAGGCGCGAAACTGGTTGCGCATGGAAATCTCCGAGAGGCCGCTCACCGACCGATCGGTGTCGCCAATTTCGGCGGGATCGAATTCCCGATGCAAGCTCACCCATTCATTGTGATTCGCGGCCAGGCCTTCCTGAATCGACCGATAGGCATGCAAGTCATCATGACCCACTACCGACATCGGCGAATTGATCAGGCGCGTGTACATCACGGTACGCTGCAGCAGCGCATCGGGGGCGCCTTTCAGTCGGAACGTCCAGGACTCGATGATTGTTTTGTCGGCGGCAAGTGGCCGCGCAACGCGAATAGACTGAATGGCGCCTTTGATCGTGAGGCTCGGGTAGTAGACGGTGTTGTGGCGCGCCATCGCCAGAATATCGTGCGCCTTCTGCTCGCCATAGCGATCGACTAACGAACGCTCATAGTCCGGCATCGCTGCATACGCCGAGTGAATCGAGAAATTGACGCCTGAATAGCTGTGCCCGTTGTCGAACACCCGCACGCCCATCTTCTCGAAGAAATCATAGCCCGATACGAATGGCACAAACTGCTCGACCGCCATTGGCTTTGGCAGATCGGCGGGCTTGCCTTCCCATAGTTTTTTCGCGGTGCCCGCCGATGACTCATGCGCCACCATCGGATGCATCGCATCGTTCAGGTTCTCGACATACATCTTCCAGTTGCAATTGTGCAGATAACGAAGACAGCCGCCCGCGATCTCGAGTTCGCCTTCTGGTGAGCGATCGGCCATGTTGTCCATCGATGACAATGATTCGCCGAAGAACTCGCGAAAGCCCGGGCCTCGTTCCGACAGTCTGGCGAATACGAAACCACGATAGATCTCGACGTTCTTCACTTCGCCCATGCCAAGCCCCACTGGTCCGGCCGCCATGCTGGTGCCCTCATAACCGGCTTTGCGCGGAATCGCAAGCAGCGTGCCATCGGTCTTGTACGACCATGCGTGATAGGGGCAGCGAAAGAAACCGCCCGTGTTGCCGGAGATGTCGGTCACGATCTTCGTGCCCTTATGGGCACAACGATTGAAAAGCACCCGCACCGACTGGTCTTCATGACGCACCATCACCACCGGCTGCGAGGCGATATGGGTCGTATAGAAATCGCCGATATTGGACACTTGACTGGTGTGACCGACGTAGATCCAGGTATTAGCCCAGAGCTCGCTCATTTCGAGCGCGAACAACTCCTCATCGATATAGACATCGCGATGCACCTGGTCATCTTTGACCAGCGCCCGAATCGCTGCCGGATTACCTCGATATTTGCCCATGGTCTTTGCCTCGTGCCAAAGAGCGTCACGAACTGCAAGAAAGCATCGAACAGCCGGCCCGCTCGCGCGCCCACTCCGGACGTCGCTCACAGAACGCGTCACAACCCGGCTGATCATCATAGGGGCGCCGCAACACCTCCAACAACTCATGCACGCCGGTATCGTCGCCTTGTTCGGCGCGATCGATCGCGAGCTGCGCAAGATAGTTGCGAAGCACATAACGAGGATTCGCGCGCTGCATACGGGCAACGCGTGCGGCGGGGGTGAGCGAATCGGTTTGAATCCGTGCGCCATACCGACCCAGCCACTCGTTGAAATCGGGCGCAGCCTCGATGCGCTTGCGCTCATCATAGAACGCATGCGTGAGGAGACCGAGATCGGGGGCGGTGGGATTCGCGCCCGACAGCGCACGGAAGAACAGCGTCATATCGACTTCGGCCGATTGCAGCAAACCGTAGAGCGTATGCATCTGCTCGACGTCATCTTCCGAGCACTTAGCCAAACCAAGCTTGGCGGCAATGTTCTCGCGATACGTCGCATCGAAGGTCTGGACGTATTTTTCCAGTCCGGATTGCAAGGGAGCATCGGAGGCAAACAACGGCAGCAATGCGTTCGCCAATCGAGTCAGATTCCAATACGCAATCTGCGGCTGCTGACCGAACCGATAGCGGCGGTTCGCGGCGTCGGTCGTATTGGGTGTCCATTCGAAATCGAAATTATCGACCCAGCCATACGGCCCATAGTCGATCGTGAGACCGAGGATCGACATATTGTCGGTATTCATCACCCCATGCACGAATCCGACTCGCATCCAATGCGCCATGAGTCGGGCAGTGCGCTCGCACACGGTCATAAACCAGGCAGCGTGTTGTACCTCGGTGATCGGCTGCGGGCGGTCCGCCAAGAGTTCCGGGAAGTCACGGGAAATCGTAAAGTCGACGAGTTTGCGGAGAAGATCGATATCGCCACGTGAAGCAGGCAGCTCGAAGTTACCGAAGCGAATAAAGGAAGGCGCCACGCGGCAAACAATGGCGCCCGGTTCCGGTGCGGCACGACCGTCGTAGAACATGTCACGCACCACCGGCTCACCAGTCGCCACCAGACTGAGCGCTCGCGTCGTTGGCACGCTAAGATGATGCATCGCTTCACTACAGAGAAATTCTCGAATCGAGGACCGCAGCACCGCGCGTCCATCGGCGGTGCGTGAGTAAGGCGTGGGCCCGGCCCCCTTCAACTGCAATTCCCATCGTTCGCCTTGCGCATTGACCGTCTCGCCCAGGGTAATCGCACGTCCGTCGCCGAGCTGCCCGGCCCAGTTGCCGAATTGGTGGCCGCCATAATTAGCCGCATAGGGCTGCATTCCCTCTAACAGCGCATTGCCGCCGAACACAGCCGCGAAGGAAGGTGAGCCGATATCCGCCGCGGCGATACCGACCAGTGCCGCGACCTCTTTGGAATGGGCGATCAGCCTGGGCGCGGTGACCTTGGTTGGCTCGACACGCGAATAAAGGGCCTTGTGGACCTGCCGGCGGCGCGCCCCGACCTCCGGATCGGCCGGCAGTCGTCGTACGAAGGCATTGTCGAATCGAAGCGATTGCATAGTGTCGCGCAGTTCCGCATGGGACAGAACCCGCATTATGCGGGAAGGCGAGGTGCTTGCGAAAGGCGCGAACGCCCCTATGCCCCGGTGATCCCGCTCGCCTGCACGCCAATCAATCGATGCAGCGTCGCCGCATCATTCTTGAGCGCCGCAGACGATCCGCGATGCACGATTCTGCCCCGCTCGATCACCATCGCATTTTCAGTGAGCGAGAGCGCCACTTCGGCGTGTTGCTCGACCAGAATCGTCGCCATGCCCTGCTCGGTCACCATCCGTTTGATCGCCCGCGAGAGTTCCTCAACGATGATCGGCGCCAACCCTTCCAGCGGTTCATCGAGCAACAGCAAGGAGGGATTGGTCATCAGCGCCCGCGCGATGGCAAGCATCTGCTGCTCGCCGCCCGACAGTTGATTGCCCATATTCAAACGCCGCTCTTTCAGGCGCGGAAACAACTCATAGGCCATCGCGAGATCCCAGCGACCCGGCCGGGCGGCGACCGTCAGGTTTTCTTCCAGCGTAAGCGACGGAAAGATTTCCCGCTCCTGGGCGACCCACCCAATTCCAAGCCGTGCGCGCCGATGCGCCGGCAGCTGGGTAATGTCGTCCCCACGCCAGTGAATTGAGCCACGCGTCACTCGCGTATAGCCCATGATCGTCAGCAGCAAGGTGCTCTTGCCGACGCCATTGCGTCCGAGCAGACCAAGGCTCCCCTTTTCGGCAAGGTCGAGCGAAACATCATCCAACACCACCGCGTCACCGTAGCCGGCACGCACATTCCGCAGCGTAAGGAGCGCCTCAGCCATGCTAAACCCCGCCCAGGTAGACCTCACGCACGCGCGGATCGTCGGCGATTTCCGCGGGCGTCCCTTCCACCAGAATGCGCCCGCTGACCATCACGATGATCCGGCTCGCAAAGCGAAACACGACATCCATATCGTGCTCGATGAACAAAATCGTGAGTGCCTCAGAGAGACCGGCGATCGCGGTAAACAAGCCCGCGCTTTCTTCTTTCGGGACGCCGGCCGCCGGTTCGTCGAGCAGCAACACCCGCGGCTTAGTCGCCAGGGCCAACGCAATCTCGACCAAGCGCTGTTCGCCATAGGCCATTTCGCGCGTCGGACGATGACACTGATCGGCCAGTCCAAGTGATCGCAAGATGCCGAACGCCTCATCGATCGCATCGCGATACACCGGCAGGCGTCGCCACCAGATGCCGCTCGTCCCTTCGCGTTCAAGCACCGCGAGCGTGACGCTTTCGAGTGCGTTCAGTTGCGGGAACAGCGTATTGATCTGAAAGGTTCGCACCAGTCCACGCTTGACGCGGGCCTGCGCCGTTAATCCGGTAATGTCGTTGTCACCGAGTAAAATGCTGCCCGCGTCGGGTCGGATCATGCCGGTCAGGAGATTGATGAGGGTCGTCTTGCCCGCGCCATTGGGGCCGATCAATGCATAGCGCACGCCCTGCGGCAATTCAAGCGCGATGTCTTGCGCGACGACCAGCGACCCGAAGCTCTTTTGCAAGCCCTTGGTGGAGAGCGCGATGTTCACCACCACTTCCCCCGCCAGCGCGCGGTTAGACGCGAGAGCCCACCCAGGATGCCATTGGGCAGCAGCATAACTACCGCAATGAGCAGCAACCCGATCCAAAAATACCAGTACTGCGGATTGACCCCGGAAAACTGATCGCGCGCCACCATATAAATAATCGCGCCGATGATGCCACCATAGAGTCGGCCGGCACCGCCCAGGATCAGGATCACCAGCACATCGGCCGAACGTTGAAAGGAGAGCACTTCGAGCGACACGGTCTCGGTGGTCTGCGCGAGCAACGCGCCCGCCACACCCGCGATCGCCGCCGAGAGCGTGTAGATCTTGCGAATATGCGCCTGGCTATCGGCGCCAATCGCGGGCATGCGCGTCCAGTTCTCTCGGATGCCACGCAACGCCAGTCCGAACGGCGAATGAATCAGTCGTCTGGCGACCAGGAACATGGCAAACAGCCCGGCCAGCGAATACGCATACGCTGTCGTGCCATAGAGATCGAATTTGAAGGTTTCGAACAGGGGACGCATCTTGACGCCCTGCAGGCCATCGGCGCCGCCGGTCAACCAGCTCGCGCTATTGGCGGCCTCATGCAACAGCAGACCAAGGCCAAGCGTGATCATGATGAGTGCCAGATGCCGAAAGCGCGCGATGATGAAACTCATGCCGTAACCGGCCAGTGCCGCGAGCGCCGCAGAGAGAACCAAGCCGGTGAGCGGTTCGCCCCATCCGGCTTTGGCGATCAATCCCGCTGCATAAGCGCCAAGGCCGAAGAACGCGGCATGCCCCATTGAAACAATCCCCGCATAACCGAGAATGAGATCGAGCGACACCGCAAAAAGTGCCGTGATCGCGATCTGACTGGCGAGCGATAAGTAGGAAGGCGTCAGCACGAACGGCAACAGCAGCGCGAGCCAGAAGATGATTTCGAGGCGGGTCCATCCGAGACGAGCGGACAGGATTTGATGCGGGTTGAGGGCTGGCGTGTTCATTCGATCCCCTCAGCGCCTGCCAAACAGACCGAGCGGCCGCCACATCAAAATGACGACCATGACGAGATAAATAACGAAGGCGCCCAGCTCCGGAAAGTAATACTTACCGGCCATATCGCTGATGCCGATCACCGAAGCGGCGGCGAACGATCCGCCAATAGAGCCCAGCCCGCCCACGGCAACCACGATGAGCACATAGATGAGATAGGTAAATCCAAACGATGGGTCAAGGCCGATGATCTCAATCGCCAAGGCCCCACCCAGACCAGCGAGGCCGCCACCTAACGCGAAGGTAAAGGCGAACGCCCGATCGACATCGATGCCAAGGCCGCGCGCCATGCGTTGATTGTCGACCGCGGCCCGCACCTGCGCACCGAATCGTGTGTACTCCAAGGCAGCGACCAGGATCACCGTCACCACAAGCGATACGCCGATGAGGAATAGCCGGTAGGCGCCGACCGTCATGCCGAGCAGCGTGACCGTTCCGCGCAAATAGCTGGGTGTATTGATCGGCTGCTGAATAGTGCCGTAGAAGTACGCGGCCACCGCGACGGAAACAAACACGATCCCGATCGTGAGCAGACACTGATCGAGATCGGTGGCACGGTAGAGCCGACGAAAGAGGGTTCGTTCAAGGACGATGCTGACGATCGCCGCGGCGATAAACGCGATCGGCAACGTGGCAAGGAATGGCCAGCCGAGATCATTGATCAGCGTGACCGTGACATAGCCGCCCACCATCGCGAAACTGCAATGCGCGAGGTTGACGAAATTCATCATGCCAAGGGTGACCGACAGGCCCACCGACAGGAGAAACAGCAACATCCCGTAGGCGAACCCATCGAACAGCACGCCAAACAGCGACCCGAACATCTTGCTCCCTCAAACGCGCCGCGTGGGGCGGCCGTCTGCCTATTTCATGCGGGCCTTGACCGGATCCTTGACCGCGACGATCTTGTCGAAGGGAACATTGACCAACTCGTTGCCGACCTTTTGCACGCGCCGGATGTAGATGTCTTGCACCACATCGCGCGTCTCAGGATCGATCGACATCGGTCCACGCGGGCTCTCCCATTTGAGGCCTTTGGCGGCGGCGATCATGACATCGCCATCAGTTTTGCCGCCCGTCTTCTTCAAGGTCTCATAGATCGCATGCATGCCGTCGTAGCCGCCGATCGAAAAGAAATCGGGGTTACGCTTATGCATCTCATTGAAGACTTTGACGAACTCCTTGTTGAGTGGATTCTCGCTCATGTAATCGTAGTGCCAGGCGGTGATGATGCCGATGCCCGCATCGCCCATGCTTTTCAAGGCCTGCTCGGCGGTGGTTTCACCGGAACCGAGGATCTTCACTTTGCGTGGGTCCAAGCCGCGCTCGGCAAACGCCTTACCGAGAGCAGCCGGTTGCGCACCACCTGGCACGAAGATCATGATCGATTCGGGATTGATATCTTTCGCGCGCTGAATGAACGCGGAGAAATCCGGATTGGCGACCGGAAAGCGCACCGAACCGATGACATCGCCACCGGCTTCCTTGAACGCGCGATGAAAGCCCGCCTCGAAATCATGACCGGGGCCGTAGTCGGTCACCATCGAGTAGGTTTTCTTGATGCCGTTTTTGACGGCCCACGCACCGAAGGTCTCGGCTATTTGCGGCAACGTCACCGAAGTGCGAATCATGTAGGGCGATTTGGTCGTGATGATGGATGTCGCCGCGTTCATCACCACCATGAATTTCTTCGCTTCCGCCGAGACATCGGCCGCCGCCAGCGCATTGGGGGTCAAGACAAATCCGGCGAGCATATCGACCTTGTCGCGCACCACCAGCTCTTGCGCAAGCCGCTTGGCGATGTCAGGGGCAACGCCACCGGTGTCCTTGCGAATGAGTTCGATTTTGCGGCCGGCGACGACATCGCCATGTTGCTTCATGTAGGTCTTGATACCGTTCTCAAGCTGAATGCCGGCATCGGCAAACTGCCCAGAGAGGGACAGAATTAATCCAACCCGGACCGGTTGCTGCTGCGCGTGGACATTCGGCGATAAGGCGATCAGCGCGGCCGCCACCGCAAGCGCACCACTTCGACTAGCGATCATGAGTACCCTCCTCCAAAAATTCCCGATGACGAACAATTTTTGATGACCAACAACACGCCCGGCTTTTTACCACGTGAGCCTTAAGTGAGCAGCGCGCCTTGCATGTCAGAATAGAAGCACTCTTCCAACGCTGATAGGCAGGCTTTCGATGATCAAGACCACGCTCGGCAAACTGCCCAAGGAAGCGATCCGCCGCCTTGAGCTTCCCAAGATACCACGCGAGATAATCGCCGGATACAAAGCGCTTATCGATCTCACCGGCACGTTGTCGGATGCGATGGATGATTTGGGAATCGCCGCGGTGGTGACGGCCAGCGATTTGCCGCCAGTGAATCCCGGCCAGCGCATCGTCGGACCCGCCCTCACCGTACGCAATGTTGCGCATACCTCGCAGATCCATAAGGCTGCGCTCGATCGTGTCAGCGGTCAGGGCGAAACCGAAGCGCACAATCTCGCCGAACCCGGCGATGTATTGGTGATGCAAGGCGTCATCGGCTGTTCCAACATGGGCGGCATGTCGGCAACGCTCGCCAAGCGCGAAGGCTTTACCGGGGCGATCATCGACGCCTCGGTGCGTGATCCGGATCAGTACCGTGCGATGGGATGGCCGGTCTGGGTACGCGGCTTCACCCCGATTACCGGCAAGTGGCGCACCCGCACCGTGGAGATCAACGGCACGGTGACGATCGCAGGCGTCGCGGTGAATCCCGGTGATCTCGTCTGCGCTGACGATGCGGGCATCTGTTTCGTGCCCTATGATCAATTGCAAGCGGTGCTCGAGGTCGCCCGGCGCATCGATGCCGGGGACAGTCAGCGCAAGGCCGAAATCGATAGCGGCGTGCCGCTGGTCGAACTCATGAAGCGAAAGTACAAGTAACCACCGCTAGCCGCTCGATTTTTGCAGCGCTTTCAGAAGCAATTCAAGCGCCGCGACACCAAACGCCCGCATATTCGCAACGCGATCACCATGGCCGGTTTCAAGCGTGATGGCTTGTTCAGCGCGTCCGGCCACCGCAATGCAGGCATGCCCGGCGGCATCGCCATAGCGGTTACCGGTCGGCCCGGTCGCGCCGGTTTCAGCCAGACTCCAGACAGAACCGAACCGCTGCTGCGCGGTGCGCGCGAGCAGCAGCGCATACGCCTCAGTAGAGGGCCGTATCGATGCCAACGCGGCATCAGGAATCGCGAGAAAGATGCTCCGCGATTGCCGCGTGTAGACGACCGCACCGCCCAAAAAGTAGGCGGAGGCACCGGGTACCGCAAGCAGCGCGGCTGAGATGAGCCCACCGGCTGACGACTCCGCGATCGCAATCGTTTCTTTGCGCGCTTTCAAGATAGCGCCGACTTTTTCTGCGACCGGAAGAAGATCTT
>CAMDRJ010000142.1 GCA_945906755.1 Klebsiella pneumoniae
GTAAAGCAGTCGACGATCAATGCGGCCGGCAAGGGCAAGGATGCCGTCCGCAACATCGGCCACGATGCGAAAGATGCGGGAACGGGTGTGGTGAAAGCCGCCAAAGAAACCGGACAGGGAATGAGCCGCGTCGCCAAAGACGTTGCCAACGACGTGAGCAGCGGCTTCAAACGCGATTTCATCCAGGGCGGTGCTTGGAAAGGCCCACGCGGGACTCAGCCCCTGCCCAGCCTGGAGCAGGTTCCACAGTAAGGGAACCAACCCGATCGGCAACGGTCTATGTTGCCGCGGCGCGCACCAGACGCGTCAATACTCAGGCTTCATGCTATAAACCGCGCGCAGGTTGCGCATCCGAGCGATGCCGATCTCTGGGCAACTGCGTCCATGCGGATCCAAGTATTGCGGCCTACTACATCATGATCGGGAGAGTCAGTCGATGAAACGAGTCGTTATTTTCTTGCTGACCAATATTGCGGTGATGGCGGTCATCTCCATCATCGTGAGCGTGTTCGGCCTCAACCGCTTCCTCACCTCCAACGGCCTCGATTTGCCGATGCTGCTGTTGTATTCGACGGTTGTCGGCTTTGCCGGCGCGTTTATCTCGTTGCTGCTCTCGAAGACCATGGCGAAATGGTCGACCGGTGCCCAAATCATTCAACAGCCCCGCGATGCAACCGAGCAGTGGCTCGTGGCAACCGTGCGCGAGCTGTCGCAAAAGGCGGGTATCGCCATGCCCGAGGTCGCGATCTATGAGGGCGAACCGAACGCATTCGCCACCGGTGCGTTCAAGAACAGCGCGCTGGTTGCGGTATCGACCGGGCTCCTCGCATCGATGACGCGCGACGAAGTTGAAGCCGTGCTCGCGCATGAAGTGGCGCATGTCGCCAATGGCGATATGGTCACCCTCACGCTGGTGCAAGGTGTGGTGAACACCTTCGTGGTGTTCTTCGCGCGGATCGTCGGTTACTTCGTCGATCGCGTCATCCTGAAAAACGACCGCGAGGTAGGCATCGGCTATTACGTTGCAAGCTTTGTGTGCGAAATTATCTTCGGTTTCCTCGCCTCGATGATCGTCGCCTATTTCTCCCGTCGCCGCGAGTTTCGCGCCGATGCGGGGGCCGCGCAATACATGGGCACGCCGACCTCGATGGTCAACGCACTGGCAAGGCTTGGTGGTCTGGCGCCTGGCGCATTGCCAAAGTCGTTCGCAGCCTCTGGCATCAGTGGTGGGTCGGGCATCATGGCGCTATTCTCCACCCATCCCCCGATCGAAGAGCGCATTCGCGCGCTAGGTGGTCAGATCACGCAAAGCGGCACGCCTACTGGTACAAATCAAGCCTTCGGCCGTGGCGCAGCCGCTTCATCCAACGGCTTCGGACGTAGCGCGCGATAATTGATTTAGGGGTGTACCTGAAACGGGAGGCTTAGCCTCCCGTTTTTCATGGCAAGGACGAACCATGCGCATTGGCATCATTGGCGGCGGCGTAATGGCCGGGCTCATTCTGGCGTCGGTCAAACAAGGGGAACTCGGCGAAGCGAGTGTGGTGGCTATCGCAGGTCGAACCCCTGCATCGAAAGGTCATCCGCTCGCATTGGCACATGGCATTCCGTTTGTCACGAGCATTGACGCATTGCTTGCGACCCGACCCGATGTGGTGATCGAAGCCGCCTCCCACGAGGCCGTTCGATCGCACGCCTTGCCCGTCCTCGAACACGGTATTGCTTTTATCGTTTTATCCGGCGGCGCCCTGACTGACGATGCGTTTCGCGCAGAAGTCGAAGCCGCCGCCGCGCGCAACAACGCGATGTTGTATGTCCCATCTGGTGGCATCGGCGGGCTGGACGCGCTCAAAGGGGTTTGCGCAGCCGGCGCCGAACACGTCGAAATAGCGGTTACCAAACCGCCGGCAGCGTGGCGAGGCATCCCGTATGTTGAGCGTCTTGGCATCGATCTTGATCGGATGACCGGCCCGGTCGTCCTGTTTGACGGGAGCGCGCGTGAAGGCGTTCCGCATTTTCCCGCCAACGTGAATATCGCCGCGGTCCTTTCGATGGCCGGCATCGGCTTTGATCGCACGCGCCTCAAAGTGGTGGCCGACCCGGCGCTCCGCTTCAATACGCACTACATCAACATCCGCGGCAAGACCGGCACGATCAATATCAAATTCGAGAGCGTGCCCTCGCCCGACAATCCCAAAACCGCGCTCCTCGCTTGCTATAGCGCGATCGCAGCGTTGAAGCAGCTGAATTCGAAGGTGCGCTATGGTACGTGACGAGGCAGTGAAAGGTGATGCGGCGCGGTGCGGCGCAGTGAAGGGAGAAGGGTGAGCCCCTTCCCCCTTTCCCATTCACCGCATTCAATGCCCAATTTTCCCAGACGGCGCTTCCTCGGGGGCACCGCCGCAATCATCGCCGGAGGCCTCATGTCCGCTCCCTCGAACGCATCGGGAAACATCATCAAACGGAAAATTCCGCGCGGGGCCGAATCGCTGCCGATCGTTGGCCTTGGCACTTGGCAAGCCTTCGATATCGCCGGGGACACGAATGCCCTGCGTGAAGCGAGCGAAGCGCTCAAGACATTTGTGGACATGGGCGGCGCACTGATCGACAGCTCGCCGATGTATGGCTCGGCCGAAACGGTGGCCGGTGAACTCGCCGCAGCCCTTCGCATTCATCCGCAATTGTTCGTGGCAACGAAAGTCTGGACGAGCGGTCAGGATGCCGGCATCAGGCAGATGGAATCATCGTTCAAGAAGCTTCGCATCGATCGCGCGCTCGATCTGATGCAGGTCCACAATTTGTTGGATACGGCGGCGCATTTGGCGACCTTGCGCGCCTGGAAGCGCGCGGGCCGCGTCCGCTATCTTGGGATCACGCACTACACCGCCTCAGCGCATCAGGCCCTGGCCCGCGCACTCGAAAGTGAGGCCGTCGATTTCCTGCAAGTGAACTATTCCATCGCAGAGCCCGAGGCCGATCGTCGCCTGCTCGATGTCGCTGCCGCGACCGGCACCGCCGTCATCGTGAACCGTCCCTTCGCCGAGGGCGCGATGTTCAGCCGCGTGAAAGGCAAACAATTGCCGACGTTCGCAGCGGAGCTTGGCTGTACGAGTTGGGCGCAGCTGTTCTTGAAATGGATCTGCGGACATCCTGCGGTGACCTGCGCCATTCCCGGTACGCGCAACGCCAAACACGTCGCAGATAATCTGGGTGCCGCGGTCGGAGTCCTTCCCGACACCGCCATGCGAAAGCGCATTAAAGAAGCGTTTGATGCCTAGAAGGAGCGAGCGAGCCCCCGGCGCTGGTCAATTGGGGCAATTGGAAAGCCCGCGGTGCGCGATCTCTACATACTGATTACGCTGCTTGTCCTCAACCATTCCGCCTTCGGCGGTGCGCGCGTGGCGGTGTCGCTCTACGCACAAAGCCTGGGGGCCGAGACCGCGTTGGTCGGTGTGCTCATCGCGCTCTTTTCGTTTCTCCCGATGGTGGCGTCGATCCGGGTCGGCCGATGGATCGACCGCGTGGGCGTTCGCCTGCCGATGCAAATCGGGACCATCATGGTCGCCGTGGGCACTGTCTTGCCGGCGCTTCGCCCGGAGCTTTCGACGCTGTTCTTCTGCTGCGTCATTACCGGCGCCGGGGCCACGCTCTTCCACGTTGCCGCCAACATGGCGGTCGGCTCGACCGGCAAACCGGAAGACCGACCCATCAACTTCAGCCTGTTGGCGCTTGGCTTCTCTGCCTCTGGGATCGTGGGCCCGATGGTCGCAGGCTTCGGTATCGATTACCTCGGCTACCGATGGACCTTTGCGATCCTCGCCGTGCTGCCGATTATTCCGATCATTGCGTTTCTTGCCGGGCGCCCTGGTCTGCCTGCGACGTCTGGCGCCGCCATGCCCGATGCGCGGGCCGGCAAGGTGCTCGACCTCGTCAGCGATCCGGTGCTACGGCGCGTCTATATCGCAAGCGGTCTGCTCTCGATGGGATGGGACCTCTTCACCTTTGTGATCCCGATCTACGGTCGGTCGATCGGACTTTCCGCCTCCACGATCGGTGCAATTCTTGGCGTGTTCGCCGCAGCGACATTCTTCGTACGGCTCTTCATGCCTTTCTTTGTTCGTCGGCTGTCGGCCTGGTCGACGCTCGTTTTTTCCCTGGTCGCATCGGGCACCACGTTCGTGCTGTTCCCGATCGTTGCAAGCGTGCCGATCTTATTCATGCTCGCGTTCATGCTTGGCATCGGACTTGGATGCGCCCAGCCGATGGTGATGTCCGTGCTCTATACAGCGGCGCCGGTCCATCGACGCGGCGAAGCGGTGGGGCTCCGAACGATGTTGATCAACATCAGCCAGACCGTATTTCCGCTCGTATTCGGTGCGCTGGGTTCAGCGGTAGGGATTACGCCGGTGTTCTGGACCCTGGCAGCTTCGATGATCGCTGGGGGCGCCTTGACCCATCGCGGGGCACGCGCGGCCCTCAAATGAAAACGGCCGAGACGCTTGCGCGCTCGGCCGTCTAAGCGACGGTAGTCGCTTACGAAAGGTGATTCGAGACCAGTTTGGTCATCTCAAACATCGAGACTTGCTTCTTGCCTCCGAATACTTCCTTAAGTTTGTCGTCAGCGTTGATCATCCGTCTGTTTTTTGCATCCTGCAGACTGTGCTTGCGGATGTAGGCCCATATTTTCTTCGTTACTTCGGTGCGCGGCACCGGTGCGCTGCCGATCACTGCGCCCAACGCGGCGCTGACCTGCATCGGCTTCATGAACGCTGCATTCGGCTTGCGCTTCGCAGCTTTCTTGGCCGGCGCCTTTTTCTTTGCCGGCGCCTTCTTTACTGCTTTCTTTGCTGGAGCCGCTTTTTGGGCCGGGGCCTTCTTAGCGGGTTTCTTCTTTGTTGCCATGCTTTTCGCCTCCTAGAGAATTGCGAAGTTCACAACGAACGACGGTGGTTGCGGCAACAGCGCCGATTCCAGGGACCCTGCAGTCTCAAAACCGGTACCACCCCGTTACCGCAACCACCTTCGTTCGATTCTTCGCCCTCACGCACCAACGCAAGGGGCATCGCGAGAATGCAACAATGCAAATCGCTTTGTCAACGAATTTCATAGGGGAAATCGCTTTTTCCATAGGAGAAATCCAATCCATTGCGATTTTCATCGAGGGAAAGCGCCTATGGAGAGCGCCTTCGATGCGATGAAGCCACTATGCAAATGCGCTTTGCGCGCTGACGAAACCGCTGGCCGATGCAGCAAACGCGCGTTTGTCGCCAGCCATGGCAGCCGCACGCTGAGGGGTAGAATCGGCACATTCTCCCTATGGAAATCCGCTCCGCGATGAATCTTGCCGACGTACGACGCGAGTATGCACGCGCAAGTCTTGACGCCAAGGACGTCGATGCGGACCCATTCCGCCAATTTGCGCGCTGGATCAATGAAGCGATCACCGCCCAAGTCAGCGAGGCCACCGCAATGGCGCTTGCCACCGTTTCTCCCTCTGGAAGGCCGTCTTGCCGGGTGGTCCTCCTCAAAGGTCATGATCAACGCGGCCTAGTGTTTTATACGAGCTATGACAGCCGTAAGGCGGCCGACATCGAGCGCAATGGTTGTGCAGCCGGCACGTTCTATTGGGCGGAACTGGAGCGACAGATCCGGATTGAAGGTGCGGTGCATCGCGTTTCTCCTGCGGAATCCGATATCTACTTCGACAGCCGCCCGCTTGGCAGCAAGGTGAGCGCAGCCATCTCGCCCCAAAGCGCGGTGATCGAAAGCCGCGCGCATCTCGAAGATCTCTACCTGGCAGCAGAACGGCGCTTCGGCTTGCAAGTCCCGCGCCCGGCCAATTGGGGTGGCTATCGGATTGTTCCTGACCACTTCGAATTTTGGCAGGGCCGCACAAGCCGCCTGCATGATCGCATCGTCTACCGGCAATCCGGGCCATCCCACTGGACGATCGAGCGCCTCGCACCGTGAGCGACCGATCGATGCAGCCCGCTCGCGCGTGGCTGTCCGGTCTGTTGCGCGTCGAACCCGCCGAGCGAACGGCGCTCGTCTGGTCGTTCGCTTATTTCTTCCTATTGTTGGCCGCTTACTATGTGTTGCGCCCGGTGCGAACCGAGATGGCGGTGCAGACCGGCGTGAAGAACCTGCCCTGGCTCTTCACCGACATTCCTGATATCGCTTGCCATGCAACCGCTCTTCGGTTGGCTCACCGCACGCTTTGCGCGGGCGCGATTGCTGCCCGCGATTTATGCGTTTTTCGCTCTGAACTTGCTGGCGTTCTACGTGGCATTCGGCGTCGATGCACAAGAACCATTGGTGGCCAAGACCTTTTTCGTCTGGCTTTCCGTATTCAATTTGTTTGTGGTGTCGGTGTTCTGGAGCTTCATGGCGGACGTGTTTCGTCCCGGGCAGGGAAACCGCCTGTTTGCGGTGATCTCAGCAGGCGGCAGCCTTGGCGCGATCGTCGGCGCCGCTATCCCCGCATTTGGCGCGCAATTACTTGGCATCGACAATATGATGCTGGTATCAGCAGTCTTGCTATCCGGATGCATCGTCTGCATCGCGCGACTGCGACATTGGGCCACGCTCTCTGCAAACGACTCGTCAACACAGTCATCACCGGAAGATGCACTTGGCGGCGGTGTGTTCTCCGGCATCACCGCGGCCCTGTCCACACCCTTCCTAGGCGGGATATCGGCGTACGTCCTCTTATGGACCTATAGCAGCATCATGCTTGATCTTGAAATCGCGCGCATATTCGCCGAGACCGTAAGCTCGCCGCTTGAGCGCACTGCGCTCGCCGGTCGCGTCGAGCTCACGGTGAGCGTCGTGGCGCTGCTTGCCCAGCTCTTTATTACCAATCGCCTGGTCGAGCGTTTTGGCGTCGGTGCGGCCCTCGTAGCACTGCCGCTAATCAATGTGGCAGGCTTCCTAACGCTCGCTATCGCGCCAAGTCTTATTGCGCTGCTGATATTCGATGTCGCGCGCCGCGCGGGGGACTATGCGATCTCGAAACCCGGACGCGAAATGCTCTTCACGGTCGTCAGCCGCGAGGCAAAGTACAAGGCAAAAAATTTCATCGACACCGCACTGACGCGCGGCGGCGCGGTTGCAAGCGGATGGGCGGTCACCGGCATCAAGGCACTGGGCGCCACCGGAACCCTCCTTGCCTTCACCGTCGTTCCGGTGGCATTCGCCTGGGCCCTTCTCGGCTGGCTGCTCGCTCGCAAACATACCACCATGATCGCAACGTCCCCTCAACAGCCGCGGCAATGACCATGAGTCCCCCGTTCCGATCACGCACGCTCGTTACTTGCATCGCGCTTACATCGGCCCTGCTCGCCACGTCATGTGCCCTGCTGGTGCCCGCGTCACTTAGCTTTAGCGCCGCTCAACTCGAAGCAAGATTGGCGGAACGCCTGCCCATCAGGCGTACATTATTGAGCCTGTTTGATGTGGAGTTGGCTCGTCCGCAAATCGCGCTCGATGCCACCGAGGGACGCATATCGGCCGGCTTCGACCTGGAGGTGCGTACGCCGCTATCGTCCCGCGTCCTCGCCGGCGCAGTCCGATTTTCGGGCACCCCACGCTACGATGTACCGACCCAATCGATCACGCTCGAACACACTCGCATCGAGCAGATCGACCTTGCCGGACTCCCGCGCGGGATGCGCGAAAGGCTGGTCGAACTCGCCTCGTTGGTCGCCAAAAACACGCTCGAACAACGACCCCTCTACACGCTGAAGCCCGAGCAATTGCGCTGGGCCGGCATGACGCTAGCGCCGCGCGGATTGCGGATCGCGGGCGATCGTCTTCTCATTGATTTGGCGCGGGCGGATGCGATCGACAAATAGCTTCATTGAACTTTCTTACGAGCGACCGCAGCCTTCTTTCGCCTTGCCGGGCTTGGCACCGCTCCCATCGTCTGATAGACCCTGAGGACACTGGCATCGTCCGCACCGGCGTGCCCAAGGCTGATCGCCGCAAGGAAAATCGAGCGTGCCGCCCCGGCAAGAGGTGTTGGCATCGCAAGATCAGCCGCCGCTTCGATGGCAATGCCGAGATCCTTCGCGAGCATCGCCGGTGATGCGCGCAACGCGTAATCACCGCGTAGGGCGCGACGCATGCGCTCCTCGCCGACCCAACTTTGCCCCGAACTTGCATGGACGACATCGAGCACACGATCCGGATCCAGCCCAAGCTTTAGCGCCAATGCAACACCTTCGGCAGCCGCAGCGAGATTCGCACCTGCCATCAGGTTGTTCACAATCTTTGCGGCCGCGCCATCGCCCGGACGCACACCAAGGTCAAAGCGGTTGGACGACATCGCGGCGAGCACCGATCTTGCCAGCGATCGAGCGGGTGATGGACCGGCGATCATCATGCTCATCGTCCCTTCGCGTGCTCGCAACGGACCGCCGGACATCGGCGCATCGATCAATTGAATGCCGCGATCGGCCAGACGCGCCGCGAGCGATGCAACGAATGCGGGGCCAAGCGTGCTGCACACGATCAACACCGACCCCTCGCGCATCGTATCGATCAGTCCGCGATCACCAAAGACGATTGCTTCGGTCTGCACCGCGTCGACCACCACCGAAATAACGATCGGACACGTTTGCGCCAATGCAGCGGGTGACCGTGCAATGAACGCGCCCGAGCGTGCCGCAAGCCATTCGCGACTGCGGCGAACATCGCGCACCGTCACCGGGAATTTGCACGAACGCAGGCGCTGGGCAATGGCCATTCCCATGGCCCCCACGCCAACGATCCCGACGTGCGGCCGCGTACTCACGGCGCGTACCGGCGCGTGATCCACTCCGCCACGAGCGCAGGGCGCGCTTCGCCTTCCCGCTCGACGGTGGCATTCCACACCATTTGCACGCCCGCCCCTTGTGGGCCAGCCGGTGGCAATGCTTCAAGCGCGGTAAGCGTAAAGCGCGCGCGCACTCGTGTTCCCGCCTTGACGGGCGCCACAAAGCGCAGTCGATTACAACCGTAGTTGACGCCCATGCCAAGCACATCCATATCGAACGCCTCATAGAGCATCGGTGCCAGCAGCGACAGCGACAAGAATCCGTGCGCAATCGGCGCACCAAAAGGCGACTCGCGGCGCGCACGTTCCACATCGACGTGAATCCATTGGTGATCGTTGGTGGCGCCGGCGAACTGATCGATCGAGGCCTGCGTCACCGGCTGCCATGCCGTCACCACGTCCTGGCCGATGAAGGCACGCAAATCGTCGACGCGATGAATTGTATTAAGAGCCATGAATTCGATTCCTGAACAAAGGGTTCCCCAATTTACCGACAGCCGAGTCAGCGAAAATTCCTAAGAAGCTGCACGATCGCAGTCTCGTTGTACTCGCGCGCGAGATCAAGCGCGGTCTTCCCGCGATTATTCACGATGGTTCGATCCGCCGCGCGAAACAGCAGGTATTCGACCACATCAATATGCCCACTCGCCGCCGCCCCATGTAATGCGGTGTCGCCCCGGTTGTCCCGCGCATTGACGATTGCACCGAGCCCAACCAGCGCCTGCGTCGACTCCAGCTGACCGGATGCCGCCGCCCAGAAAAGCGGCGCTTCGCCATCCTTGTTGACCGCACTGATGCGCGCGCCGCGATTGACCAGATGCAAGATCAAGTCGCTGCGACCGCTCATTGCGGCGGCGTGCAGCACCGTTTCTTCGTTCGCGGTGAGAGCGGCGATATCCGCCTTCGAGGCGAGCAGTTCCTTCATGACTTCAAACTGACCGCGTTCGGTTGCCAGATAGAGCGGCGTTTCACCACGATTGGTTCGCGCATTAACCGGCACACCACGGCCAACCAACAGCGTGACAAGCTCGGCGTTGCCGCTTTTGGCTGCAGCATGCAATGGAGTAGCACCGTCTTCATCTCTGACACGCCCATCGGCGCCTGCGGCCAGCAGCAATTGCACAATCTCAAGATGCCCTTCACGGCATGCGGCGAGGAGTGGCATTTCATGGCTCGGATCGCGAACGTTTGGACTTATTCCCGCATCCAGCAGTCGCTTCACTTCATTTGCATCACCGCGGCCCGCCGCATCCGCGAGGTCGGCCGGCGACTGCGCATGGGCGAGGATCGCAACGACGAGAATAGCCAGTCCAACCAGGATCGGTCGCATCGCAGGATGAATGCGGTGTGAGAAAGACGCGAGTCTAGCTGCCTGCGCGGAATGCGCCAATGCGTTGCATATGCCCTCTTCGCACCCGGACCGTCCTCTGTTACCCTTTACGTACGGCATGTGCCGGGCTTTTGTGAGAGGAGGTGATCCAATGTCTAGTCGCTTTCTGAGATGGGCTGCAGGGCTGGTCACGTTACTGGCTGCTGGCAGCGCCTTGGCTTGCCCGGGTGCACTAAGTTCCGCCGACAAAACCCAGGGATCGAGTGCCAGGACGGCATCGGCTCCAACCGACGCTCAAAGAAATTAATAGGCACTGACTCGAGCCAAGATTTAACTCAGAATGTTTCTGAATTGAAAAGCCGCATGAGTGTGATCACTCATGCGGCTTTTTTCTTGCCCCGGAGATTCGCTTCCGGCTTGTTCAGTGGTGCGTCGCGCGCGACGCGGTGAGCGTTGTTCCGCTAGGTATCACCTACTACTTGATCAGGCTTTGCAGACGGACCCCGCCATCGGTCGTGAACACGAACACCTCGGAGAGATGTGCTTGAGGATCCTTCGGGAAGAGCGATCCGGGCGGTGTCGGCAAGGGCTTGGCGCTTTGCAACAGCGATAGCGCGCGGTCGTCCAATTGTTTCTGTCCCGCCGAGCGAACGATCCAGCTTTCCACCAGATTGCCCTTCTTGTCAACCGTGTAGCCCACCACCGACAATGCCTTGACCGGTGCTTGCGTGGCGCTAACATTCGATGTCGTCGCAATGCGCTGCGCCACCGTTTCCTTGTACAACTTCGAATCCCGCGCACCATCTGCAAGCGCGACCGATGAAAGCGCCATGGCGCTGACCGCCACCACACTCATTGCTTGAATACGTCGAATCATTCGCATCTTCTTCAACCCCTTACGGTGAATGCACGGGCTCGCGATCGCAGTCCGGATCAGCCCAAATACCGGCACTGCGACACGCCTTCCCACGCGTTTGAACTTCGCTTGGCGTTCCGATCGGTCCCGCGGTGCTGTTTCACCGACCTATGGGCCATGGACGTGATCAGTCTTCGGCAGCGACGGAGCGCGCCGTGAGAGGCCAGCCGGTACGCAACGTGACGCGCGGCACTCATTCATGCGATGCAAAGGGCGGGCGAATTCGACAGGGCGCGGCGCATCACGCTGATGGTGGTCGCGTTACGGAAGCGATTGGCTGCGCTTTGACTGCGTGACGATCGTTGCGCGATGTCGGCTCGCCGCGGCCGTTACCGGGCAAGATGCCTGCCTGAACGACATCGGCACGCGCTAAAATTTACGCACAACGCCGAGTTGTTTCGGCCCTCCCCCGCTACCAGAGCCGACTGTGCCGAATCAACGACTCGACACGACTCGCCGCATTGCCACGCCAGAAGGCATCGAATTGCAACTACGGCTCGCGGGCCCGGTTGCACGCGCCTACGCGCGCACGATCGACGTATGCATTGCGCTCGCGATTCTGATGGCGCTGGGTTCGATTACCCGCGGATTTGGCGGCCTGGGATTCGCGGCCATCGCCATCACATCATTTCTTGTGGGTCTTCAGGAAGTCGAGTGGGTGATTTTGGGTCATTTTAGAGCGCTGGGAGCATGCAAGTGAGAATCTTGAGTCGTAAATATTCTTGGTCGCGCAGCCCATATGCGCGTCGCTGGATGACGCGAATCTTGTTGTTCAGGCCTTCCA
>CAMDRJ010000143.1 GCA_945906755.1 Klebsiella pneumoniae
TCAAAGCGGGCATCATGACCACCATGGCGCGCGCAGACCCGTTGCCCATCTTTGGTCGCTCGATTCCGCGACTCGAAGATCCCGATCTCCTTCGTGGCAAAGGGCGCTTTGTCGATGACATCCAACTACCCGGCCTATTGCATGCCGCATTCGTTCGCAGCCCCTACGCGCATGCTGAAATTCGTAGCATCGATAAACGTGTCGCCCTAGCGTTGCCCGGCGTGCATGCGGTGTTGTCGCTTGCCGATCTGCGTCCATACCTGAAGAGCGAGCGCCTGGTGGTGGGTCTGCCGAGTCCAAGCTATCGGCAACAAGCGGATCGTCCGGTGCTTGCCGACAACGAAGTCGTGCATGTCGGCGAGCCGATTGCGGTGGTGATTGCTGACAATCGCTATATCGCCGAAGACGCCGCGGCACTAGTAGAAGTGCAGTATGAATCGCTGCCCGCCGTGGCCGACTGCCGTGCCGCGCTTGTCGCCGATGCGCCACGCGTCCATCAACGCGCGCCGCACAATCTGCTCGCGTCGTTTGACATGGGCTATGGCGATGTCAAGGCTGCGTTCGCGGGCGATGCGCTCGTGTTTCATGAATCGATCTGGCAGCATCGTGGTGGCGGTCATTCGATCGAAGGGCGGGGCAATGTCGCACTCTATTCGCAGGTCGAAGATCGACTTACGCTCTGGAGTTCCACGCAGATGCCGCATACCGCAATGCGACTGCTCTGCGAACTGCTTGGGCGCGATGAAAACGGCGTGCGCGTCATCACGCCCGATGTGGGCGGCGGATTCGGACCGAAGCTCGTCTTCTATCCGGAAGATGTGGCGGTTTGTGTTGCCGCATTGGCCTTGGGCCGACCGATCAAATGGATTGAAGACCGCCGCGAACATTTTGTCGCATCGACTCAGGAACGCGATCAATACTGGGACGTGTCGATCGCGGTGCATCCCGATGGGCGTATTCGCGGTGTGCGTGGCATCTTGATCCATGATCACGGCGCCTATACCGCGCGCGGCGTCAATCTCCCCTATGAGTCGGCGCAAACGGTCACGCTGCCCTATGCGATTCCCGCTTATCACCTCGATATCAAACTCGCGCTGACCAACAAGGTGCCGGTTTCACCGGTGCGTGGCGCCGGACAGCCGCAAGGCGTATTCGTGATGGAGCGTTTGCTCGATCGCGCCGCACGTGAATTGGGCATCGATCGCGCCGAGATTCGCCGTCGCAATTTGATTACCGGCGCGCAAATGCCGCATACCAAGCCGCTTGCCACGCGCGGCGGTATGCAAGTCGTACTCGATAGCGGGGACTATCCCAAGGTCCAAGCCGATGTGCTCACGAAAATCGATTGGAATGGATTTGCCAAGCGTCAACAGGTGGCGCGCGCTGCCGGTCGCTACCTCGGCATCGGGCTCGCCAATTTCGTAAAGGGGACAGGGCGCGGGCCGTTCGAGCCGGTCACGGTGCGCATCGGTCCGTCCGGGAAGGTGCATGTGTACACCGGCGCGGCGGCGATGGGGCAGGGCACGCGCACCATGCTTGCACAGGTGGTGGCGGCAGAACTTGGCTGTCATCTCGCCAGTATTACGGTGACGGCTGGCGACACGAGCGGCATCGCCATGGGCATGGGTGGCTTCAATAGTCGGCAAGCGGTGATGGCCGGAACCTCGGCGCATCTGGCCGCAATCGCGGTGCGCGCGAAGGCCTTGTCGATCGCGAGTCATCTGCTCGAAGCAGCAAGCGATGATCTCGAACTTGCCGGTGATTGCGTGCGCGTGAAGGGTCTGCCGAATCGGCAAGTGGCACTTAGCAGAATCGCCGCTGCGGTTGCAGGCACGGCCGGGTTTCGAATTCCTGGCGGCGTAACACCCGGCCTTGAAGCGACCGAACAACCGGTGATGGATGAGATGGCCTATGCCAATGGCACCGCTGCGGTCGAAGTGGAAGTGGACACGGATATCGGCTCGGTGAAGATCGTGCGCTTCGTGGTCGTGCACGACTGCGGACGCATGATCAATCCGATGGTGGTCGAAGGTCAGGTGATCGGCGGCGCTGCGCATGGCATTGGGAATGCGCTGTTCGAATGGATGGGGTTCGATGCCGAAGGCCAACCGATCACGACCAATCTTGGCGAGTATCTGCTAGTGGGTGCGGGTGATGTGCCGCGCATCGAAACAGCCCATCATGAATCACCGACCTACCTCAATCCGCTCGGCGTAAAAGGGGTCGGGGAATGTGGTGTGTTGCCGACCGCCGCGGCGATCGTCTCGGCGATCGAAGATGCCCTGTCACCGTTTGGCGTGCGGATTGCGCAGACACCGATTCGGCCGATCGAAATTGTGCGGATGGTGAAGCGCGGTAAGCTCGCAAGCGAAGGGCGCTGACAGCTCCCAACCAACGAAGGAGACAAACTTGAATCGCATCACAAGCAAGTGGTTCGGCATTGCCCTCGGGATGGTCGCGGCCGGCTGCGCGGCACCCGGCGGTATTCACGTCAAGGAAGTCGGCAGCCTTCATGTCGGCGGACGCGCGATCACGCTGGCGGGGCTGCCCGAGCGCGATGTGGTGTTCTCACCAGGCGCGCCGCCGATCCGGGTGAATCCGAACGGGGATTTTCAGGTCGAGCAGATGTATGCGCAGTATGTGCGGCTGGTCGATCCGAACGCGAAATATCCGCTCCTGATGATGCATGGCGGCGGCTTGTCGGGCGTGACTTATGAGACCAAGCCTGATGGCAAACCCGGCTGGCAGCAATTCTTTCTGCGTGCGGGCGATGATGTGTATGTGAGCGATGCGGTCGAGCGCGGCCGTGCATCGTGGGCGCGCTTCCCGGAAGTCTTCAAAGGCGAACCGATGTTTCGCACCAAGAAAGAGGCATGGGAACTCTTTCGGATTGGGCCAAATGGCTCGTATGAAACTGAAGCCTCGAAACGTGTAGCGCATCCGGGCCAGCAGTTTCCGGCCGATGCATTTGATCAGTTCATGCGCCAGGGTGTGCCGCGTTGGACCACCACCGATGCGGCCACGCAAGCGGCCTACAACGCGTTCGTCGCGGCGCATTGCCCGTGCGTGATCATCACGCATAGCCAGGGCGGCAGCTTCGCCTTCAACATGGCCCTTGCCAATCCGGACAAGATCAAGGCGATCGTCGCGGTCGAACCTTCAGGCGCGCCAGATCCGGCGAATGTGAACATCGCTTCGATCAAACACATTCCACATTTGTTCGTGTGGGGCGACAACCTCGACAGGCATCCGATCTGGGCCAAGATTCAGGCGGCGCCGAATCGCTATCGGGAGGGCCTTGCGCAAGCGGGCGCCACGGCGGACATGATGGAACTGCCGGCGCGCGGACTGCGCGGTAACACCCATATGCTGATGATGGATCGCAATTCAGATCAGGTTGCCGAGATGATCCAGGCGTGGCTCGCGCAGCGGGGCTTGATGAAGTAACAAAAAGCCCGCCGGACTTGCGTTCGGCGGGCCGGATAGTGCTTTGCGAGTGTGTGGGAAAAGCGTTGGAGAGAGCCCCTCGCCCCACTGCGGGAGAGGGGTTGGGGAGCGGGGCGCATTACTTGGCACGATACCCGGCATTGCCGAACCGCTCACCCTCCCGCAGTGGGGCGAGGGTGACTCAAGAGAATACACAGAGTATTCATGTTCTGGGCGAGAACGCCTTAGGCGGATTTCGCTACACTCTGCACCGCCTGAGAATAATCGGAGAACACTTCATGAACGCAGTCGTCGATCGCATCGCACAAAGTACCCAAGATCTCGAAGCAACGCTGAACGCGCAGGTCAAGCACGGTATTCCGTCGTTTTTTCGGTTGGGCGCGATGCTGCCCAAGCAAGGGCGCACCGATACGCCGGTCGCGGCGACCGAGAAGATGACGGTGGTGCTGAAGACCTACGCATCATGTGGGGAGAACGAACTCCACGCCCACACCAACGAAGACCATACCTTTGTGGTGTTGCAAGGCAAGGCGACGTTCTATGGGCCAAAGGGTGAGGAGCGCACGATCGGTCAGCATGAAGGCGTGATGTTGCCGCGCGGCACGTTCTATTGGTTCAAGGCGACGAGCGAAGAGCCGCTCGTGATGCTGCGGGTCGGCGGCGCGGCAGGCGAAGGCACCGACCGTTTCGAGCGAATTGGCGCCGATGGCAAGCTGATGGATGGGTTCTCGGCGGACAACAAGCAGGTCGAGGTTATTCTGTCCGATCAGTGGTTCGGCGTGCCACCCAAGGCTTGATGCCGCGTCGATGGCATCGCGCAAAGTCATCATCGTCGGCGGTGGGATTGCCGGCCTCACCCTGGCGATCGGCTTGCGACAAGCAGGCATTGCGGTCGATGTGCTGGAAGAACAGCCGTCCTGGCGGGTGCTCGGGGTTGGTATCAGCCTGACCGGTCCGACGCTGCGTGCGCTTCGCTCGCTTGGGTTGATCGATCAGTGCGTGGCCGTGTCGTTTGGCTATTCACAACTGCAGGTGTTCGATCGCGACGGGAAACAAACCGGCGCGATTGAATTGCCGCGCTTGAACGGCCCGGACTATCCCGCGCAGGTGGCGATCGAGCGGCGTGCCTTGCACGATGTGCTGCTCGCCGCCGCTGAACAATCCGGGGCGCGTATTCGCTTGGGGTTCTCGGTCCGCTCGTATCGACAAGAGAAAGACTCCATCGAACTCG
Organism: Klebsiella pneumoniae; assembly: GCA_945906755.1. GTDB lineage: Bacteria > Pseudomonadota > Gammaproteobacteria > Burkholderiales > SG8-39 > SHXR01. The sequence continues at coordinate 4,679 of CAMDRJ010000143.1, forward strand.
AACTGACCGATGGTTCGCGCGAACGCTGCGATCTCATGGTCGGGGCAGATGGCCTTCACTCCCGCGTCCGCGCGATGGCCTTTCCCGATGCGCCCGCACCGCGCTTTACCGGCCTTGCCGTGTGGCGCTATACGATGCCGCGGCCACCGGAAGTCGATTGCATGCATCTAGCTTATGGCGGTGGTAACAAGCCGGGTCTAAATCCGGTCTCTCAGACTTCGATGTTTCTCTTTCTCGTGCAGAAAATTGAAACCGGCGCACGCTTGCCCTATGAAAAAATGGCGACGCTGTTGCGCGATCAGTTCACGCCTTACAAGGGCACGCTTGATTGGGTGCGCGAACGCATCGTCGATCCGGCTTTGGTCGACTATCGGCCGATGGAGTCGCTCTTGGTGCCCGATCCTTGGTATCGCGGCCGCATCGTGTTGATTGGGGATTCCGCGCACACGACCACACCGCACCTGGCCACCGGCGCCGGCATCGCGATTGAAGATGCGGTGGTGCTGGCTGAAGAGCTGGCCGGCGACGCACCGATTGATAAGGCCCTTGGCAACTATATGAAGCGTCGCTATGAGCGCTGCCGGCTGGTGGTCGATACCGCGCTGCTGCTGGGCGAATGGGAAAAGGATCCGACCATCCCCGCGGCCAATCATGTGAAGTTAATGCGAGACACCTACGCAACCCTGGCGGCGCCAATTTAAATGACTGTCCTTGTTAATGTGCTCGCGGTCACGTTGACCCTGGCCGCGATTGCGCTATCGGCCGACTTGTTTCGCGCGGTCGGCATTTCGCTCTATACCGAGCAATTTCTGGCGCTGCTGTTGGCGATTGCAACGCCGCTGCTGTTCCTGCGTGTACCGGCCAAGGGCGCGCGCGAGCGAACGGGGTCGGTGCCCTGGTATGACCTGGTCGCGGCGATCGTCGCATTCGCGGGCGGAATCTATCTCGCAGTGCGTTTTCCGGCGTTGTCCGAACTCGTGTCGCGCCATCCCTGGGAAGGCTTGATCGTTGCGGCGGTGATGTTGATGCTTTTCCTGGAGGGCCTGCGCCGCACCGTGGGCATTGAACTCTTTCTCACCACCATCGGCTTCATCGTACTCGCGCTCATCGGTGGTTGGTTGCCGGGTGAATTCGCCGCGCGTTCGATCCCGTTGCCGCGCCTGACCTATTACTTGATTTGGGATTCGACCGCGACGCTTGGCGTGACGATGAAGATCGTCGCCACCATCGTCGTGGTGTACGTGCTGTTCGGCCATGTGTTGTTCAAGGCCGGCGGCGCGAAATTCTTCACCGATATCGCGATGGCGTTGATGGGTCGCTATCGCGGTGGGCCGGCCAAGGTGGCGATCCTCGGTTCTTCGCTGTTCGGCTCGATTTCTGGAAACATCGTGTCGAACGTCATGACGGTGGGTGCGGTGACGATTCCGCTGATGAAGCGCGTCGGCTTTCGTCCCCATCTTGCCGCCGCAATCGAAGCCTGTGCATCGACCGCGGGGCAGATCATGCCACCGGTGATGGGCGTTGCGGCGTTCATCATGGCCGAGTATCTGCAGGTGCCGTTCTATGAGGTCGCATTGGCGGCGCTGATTCCGGCCATTCTGTTTTACGTCGCGCTATTCATTCAGGTCGATCTCGAAGCCGCGCGCAGCAACATCAAGCCGATGGAAGAAGACGAAATTCCCCAACTCGGCAAGGTGCTGAAAGAGTGCTGGTATTTCATGCTGCCCTTCGCGGTGCTGGTCTGGGCGCTCTTCTTTGGCAATTAAGAGCCGGAAATCGCTGGGCTGCTGGCGATTGGGTTGATGCTGGTACTGGGTGTGGTGTTCCCCTATGAGGGCAAGCGGCTCGGTTGGCGCGATCTCTACATCATGGTGCGCGATACCGGTACCTCGGTGCTCGATCTGTTCATGCTCGGCGCGGCGGCAGGCGTCATGATCGGTGCATTGGGTTATTCGGGTGTCGGATTCACCTTGACGCTGGTCATGGTGCTGGTCGCAGGCGGCAGCCTGATCGCGCTGCTCGTACTCTCGGCGATCGTCAACATCATTCTTGGACTAGGCTTGCCGACGGTCGGCGTCTATATCGTGTTGGCGACCTTGGTGGCGCCCGCGCTGATCAAGATGGGTATCGATCCAATGGCAGCCCATATGTTCATCATGTACTACGGCTGCCTGTCGATGATTTCACCGCCGGTGGCGATTGCGGCTTTCGTGGCGGCAAACATTGCCGGCGCCGATCCGAACCGCACCGGCTGGGTTTCGATGGCGTTCGGCTGGACGCTGTTTGTGATTCCGTTTCTGTTTGTCTTCTCAACGACGCTCTTGATGAAGGGTGATCCGGGATCGATTGCGCTCGATTTCGCGCTGGCCTGTATCGGTGTCTGGTTTATTTCAGCCGCGATGATGGGCTATGCGGTGCGCATCATGACGCTCTTCGAGCGCTTCTATTACGCGCTCATCGGCATCTGCATTTTCATGCCGGCGAGCGCATTTGGCGTCGGTCGCTGGATTAATCTGGCCGGTATTGTCGCGGGCGTGCTGCTGTACTTCCTGGAACGGCGGCGGCGCTTGGCCGCTGCCTAGACCGCGCTACTTGAGAATGCCCACTTCCTTATAGAACTTCGCGGCACCCGGATGCATCGGCACGCTATCGAGCGGTTTTGCCATCATTTTCGGATCAAACGGGCCAAACGGCGCGAATGTTGCGACCAGGTCAGCCTTGTTTTCATAAAGCGCCTTGACGGTGCGATACACGATATCGTCGGACACCTTGGCGTTGGCGGCCATCGCCATATCGAACGCGATCAGATTGGTGGGTTTGGTGACGCCATCGAGTCCCGGCGCCGGCGCTACTTGAATCGTGTAAGCGCCTGGCAGGAGCGCCTGCGCACGTTTAAGCGCCTCGGCGTCCACCGTGACGTCGAGCACCCGCACCCCGCCCACGCTCGCCGATGCGTCCTTTACCGCTCCCGAGCCGAGCGCAAAAAAGAGCGAATCAACCCGGCCCGCTTTGAAGTCCTCTGCCTGTCGCACCACGTTCGGGGTCGGGACGCCCTTGACATCCTTGTATGACAGGCCGGCGGTGGAAAGATGCGCTTCGATGATCCGCGCGATGGTCTTTTGCGCATTGAAATCACTCGATAGCCGCTTGCCCTTGAGATCGGCGATCGATTGGATCGGCGAGTCAGCGCGGACATGCATACCCACTCGATAAGGATTGAACGTCGCGACAAGCCGCATCGACTGCTTCACGCCTTTGCCGGCGTAGTCACCGGTGCCGGTCACGTAGAACGTGATATCGAATGAATTGGTGAGATTGAAATCGGCCGCGCCGGTTTCCACTTCCTCGAAGCCGGTGCCGGCCTGGGCCTGGACGACCGCGCGCAGCTTCGCTTTGTCGACCATCACCTTGGCGATTGCCTGACCGGCGGAATTTGAATACGAGCCGGCCGGCGTGGTGACGAGCCCAACCGTCTGGGCATGGATGAGGGGACTGGCGATCAGCGCGAGAAGGGGAACAAGAAAACGCATGAGGGAATTCCTTTCGAGTAATGGCAAAGGGTCAGCAACCCGGTACCTGGGTAACACCTTCAATGCGGAACCGTAGGGTGGAAAAGCGCGGCGCATTCCACCGGACGACCTTCCGCCTCGGTGAACGCACTAGAACGCAAGAACCGAATCTTTGGTGGAATGCGCTCTGCTTTTCCACCCTACCGGATCGCCGTGTACGATGCTTCAATCGATGCGACCGAGATTTTCGCATTGATTCGGAAGGGGTGTTCTCACGCGAGTTCTACCATCTGGAAGTCGGCTTTTGCGACCCCGCATTCCGGGCAAGCCCAATTGGCCGGTACCTCTTCCCAGCGGGTGCCCGGGGCGATGCCGTCCTCGGGATGGCCTTGCGCTTCATCGTAGATGAAGCCGCAGACGACGCACTGCCAGATTTTTGGTTCGTTCATGTTTCGGTCCTTTCGAATGAATAGCGATGCGTCAGGCGGGTTGCTTGGTGAGGCTTGCGAGTTGTTTGCGGTAGTTCCCGGCATGGCGCTCTTCCACCTTGGCCAACGCCTCGAAGCGTCGGGCCGCAACTGCGAGCGTTCGGCGAAAGCGCTCTGCATGCTCCTTGGACTCCGCGATCTGCTCGTCAATCTCGGTGACAGCAGCCCGATTGCCCTCGATTTCGGCGGTCTTGCGAAAGCTCGGATACATCTCCGTGTATTCGTAGGTCTCGCCGGCGATGGCGATTTCGAGGGCGCGCACCGGCGTGATCTCCGCTTTCGGGTAGAGCAGGTCGAGGTGCCCAAACGCATGGGCGACTTCCTGTTTTGCCGTCTCCTCGAATAGATCGGCGGTGGCGGTATCGCCCGCCTCGCGCGCGAGCTTTGCGAAGTAGCAATACTTGATATGAGCCATCGACTCGCCCGCGAAGGCGGCTTCGAGGTTGTCGAGTGTCTTGATTTCAGGCTTTTTCATACGGTGCATCCTTTCGGTAATGTTGATCGATCTGTCTGGTGACTGATCGATGGGAGGCACTTTAGGAGCCGAGGAGAAATCAATCCAATTGTATTTGTGAGTTATATTGATAGGTACTATTTATACCTAAACGGCCTTCCGAACCATGACTCTTGCCGAATTGCGCTATGTCGTCGCGGTGGCCCGTGAGCGGAATTTCCGCCATGCCGCCGACAAATCGTTTGTCACGCAACCGGCCTTGTCGATCGCCATTGCCAAGCTGGAAGGGGAGCTTGGCGCGCAGTTGTTTGAGCGCGGGCGCCGCGGCGTCTCGCTTACGCCGGTTGGCGAGCGGGTGGTGGCACAGGCGATTCGGGTATTGGATGAAGTCGCGCGGATCAAAGAGATCGCCAAGGCCGGCCGTGACCCGCTCATTGGGTCGCTGCGGTTGGGCGTGATCTATACGGTGGGGCCCTATCTGCTGCCCGATCTGATTCCGGAGCTGCACCGGCTTGCCCCCGGTATGCCATTGGAAGTGGAAGAGAATCTCACCAGCAATCTGAACGAGCGCTTGCGAGCGGGAAAGCTCGATGTCATCATCGTTGCGGCGCCGTTTGGCGCGCCGGGTATCAGCACGCGGCCCCTCTATGAAGAACCCTTTGTTGCGCTTGTACCGTCGTCGCATGCGTGGGCGAAACGCGCCTCAATCGCGAGCGCCGAGTTAGGCGAGGAGAAGATCCTGATGTTGGCAAGCGGGCATTGCTTTAGCGATCAGGTGATCGATAGTTGTCCGGACGTCCGGGTTTCGGGCGATGTGCAGCAGGGCAATTCGCTCGAGACGATCCGCAATATGGTGGCATCAGGCTTGGGTATCACCGTATTGCCGGCCTCGGCCGCGAGCAGGCGGTATCAGATGAAACTAACGCGCGTCGTGCCGTTTAAGCGGCCAATTCCCACACGCAGGGTGCTGTTGGCCTGGCGCAAGGGCTTCACGCGGGAGCGTTCGATTGAAGCGATTGCGCAAGCGGTGGGCGAACTCAGCCTGCATGGCGTCAAGGTGCTTGCGACGGAGCGCTCGGCTACCGCCACTCCATGAACGCCAAGCCAATGCCTGAACCAACCGGCGTGCGGCGCACCGGCACGTATTCGTCCCACTGCCACTTGAGGTGGCTCACGGCACCGGCTGCGCAGATCCAGTTGCGAATCTCCGAGGACCCATAAATGAGCCCCTTGGCGGGAAGGCTGGCCAGCGTTTCGCCATCATGCGTTCTGAGTGCCGCGATGATCGCGCGATCCATTTCCTCTTCGCACACGAAGTGGCTGAGTCCACCTGAGGCGATGACCGCGACACGAAGGTTCTGCTGACTGCCTTCGATCGCTTGGCGTAGTCGGCGGCCGATCTCGAGGCAGCGCCGTGGTGTAGGCGTATTCGGTGGATAGTAGGTATTGAGAAGGACCGGGACGACCGGATAGGTTTTGCCTTGGAACAAACGCGCGATGACAAACCCGATGGCATGACCAAAGCCGTGGCGGTTTGGATCGGGCACCTTATTGGAGGCTGCGATATCGACGCCGCCTTCGATCAGACGTTCCACCAGCTCCGAAGCAAATTGCGGTGCGCCTGGGAACCGATGCGGCAGGTCGCGCGAATAGCCTTTCCAGAATTCCGGGCCGGCCCAGGGCAATCGCCCAGGTGTCGACGTATAGGGGCGCATGACGAATTCTTCGCCATAGAACAGTGACACAGCGGGAATATCGTCGGGTTCGTAGAGCTCGCCCTGATCATCGCCTACAATCACGATGACATCCGGATCGACCGCGGCAATCGAGTGTGCGATGCGATCGAGCGCGGCTTGCGCGGTCGCCGACCAGCGCAGAAAATTCTCGGGCGTGGCAACCGCGCGGTAGGGCTCGCCGAGCGTCGCCTGCATTTCCGCGTAGTTGGTGCGCGTGCCATCACGAAAATGCAATGGCACCCGCCCGGCCATATCATCGGCGGCGCGGACGGACCATTGGTCGCCACCGAGGACTAACAGCGGGCTATGCGAGGTTCCTATTCCCAGTACGATGTTCGCCATTGAACGGTGATCCTAGTAACGGCCAAGAAGTGCCCTGGCAAGGCGTGGATGTTGATCGAAGCGGCGCAGGTACTCAAGTTCACTGCGACTACCCTTGGCACGGACGATATCAATCAATTGGCGTTTCTCGCCAAGCGTCCATCGTTCGAGGCCGTCGATGCTAAGCAGCAATGGACTCCAACGACTCCAGGCCCAACGTTCGCCCGCGCTAAAGCCGGTAAACGATCGCAAACCGATTCGCTTTGCGGCGGCGTCGGGCAGCGAGAGTTCCAGCGGTGCCGTGCGCGATGTTGCCATGCGTTTGGCGACATGGAGTCCAAGGTCTGCGACGGGTGGAATGCCGCGTGGCCGGCGCGGATCGATATTGAGAAAGACGGGATACTCCGCTAATAAGTAGGGAGTTCCCCCGGCTCTGCCGGGGAGGCAGCAGAAGTTTGACGAATCCGGGAGTCCACCCGGCGAAACTATCGATCGTGAGCCGCCAAGCACACGAAAGGAGAATCGCGGATGGA
>CAMDRJ010000144.1 GCA_945906755.1 Klebsiella pneumoniae
CGGAATTCGCCTTCATGCCTCGCACTTACCCACAGGGGCACAGGGGCCTGTGCGTGGGGCGCCGATCCCCTGTGCCCCTGTGGATAAGTGCTGCAAATTTGCATCTTGTGAACCCCCTTCAAACTTCCAAAACTCAGCATACAAGGGGCAGGGGAGGGGCGAAGTGAGGGGTAGAAAGCGCTCTAGCGAGGCAGCTTGAACTTTCCCATCGTCGATGTGACCTCTTATAAAACGCCCGATAATTCGATCTCCGGAGCAACAGTTTGTTCGCAGGATTTAAGGCACCTCTCGCTCACGTCATGAAACGTCGTAACCAAGCGCACCGGATTCTTGTTGCCGGTGCCCTCATTGCTTCGCTTGCCGCATGCATGGTCGGCCCGTCGTATCAGCCGCCTGCACCGGCACTGCCCGCCCAATGGCAGGCGGTTCGTCCGCACGCCGGCGATGTCGCGCAACTCAGGCAATGGTGGTCGCGCTTCGATGATGCATTGCTTGCCCAACTGATTGACACCGCGCAACGCGATAGCCCGTCGCTAGAAGCGGCGGTCATGCGCATCGAGCAGGCGCGCGCCAATGCCCGCGCGGTCGGGGCGGCTGGGTGGCCCGCCTTGGATTTGAAGTCCTCCTTGCGACGATCCGCCGCCGGTACTCCGCCGTTAGCCGCCCCAATGACTAATACGAGCATTGCGGCGGATGCAAGCTGGGAACTGGATCTGTTCGGTGGTGCGCGCGCGGCGCGTGAAGTGTCGCGCGTGCGCGTGACCGCGCGTGAATCCGAATGGCATGACGCGCGGATCAGTCTCGCCGCCGAAGTCGCCAACAACTATCTTGGTTTGCGTGCCTGCGAAGCGCTCAGCGCGAATCTGCAACTCGATCTCGATTCGCGCAAGCAGACGGTGGCGCTCACCACACAGAAGGTGTCCGCCGGATTTAGTGCGCCGGCCGATGCGGCATTGCTCCGCGCGGGTCTGGCCGATGCCAACAGTCGCCTGACCGCGCAATTGGCCGAATGCGAAGTGCTCGTGAAGTCGCTGGTCGCATTGACCGGTGCGGGCGAACCAGCGTTACGCGAGTTACTTGTTACCCGGACCGCTCGATTACCCGATGCACCGGCATTTGCGATCACGGAGATACCTGCCATCGCCTTGACGCAACGCCCTGATCTCGCCGCCGCCGAACGCGAGCTTGCCGCCGCATCCTATGAGATCAATGTCGCCGAGGCAAATCGCTATCCACGTCTCGCACTCACCGGCTCGATCGGTTATGCGGGGATGCGTCTCGCAGGCGTGACGAGCGATGGCACCTCATGGGGATTCGGGCCCGCGCTTTCCTTGCCGATCTTCGATGCAGGGCGTCGCGTGGCACAGGCGGATGTTGCACGCGCCAGATTTGGCGAGTTGCGTGCGCTCTACGTGCAACGCGCGCGCGAGGCGGTGCGCGAAGTCGAGCAGGCGTTGGTCCGATTGGATGCGAGCCTGCGAAGGCAAGCCGATGTCGAGGCTGCCATCACGGATTTCGAGGCGTTCCTGGCGGCCGCGCAAACAAGATGGAATGCCGGTATCGGTAATTTGATCGAACTCGAAGAAGCGCGCAGGCAAGCCTTGAATGCGAACGCGGCGTTGGTGCAATTGCGCCGTGAACAGATCGCGCAGTGGATTACGCTCTACAAGGCGCTGGGCGGTGGGTGGGAACAGCCCGCAACAGCCGGAATTGAAGAACGCAAATGAAGAACACCATGGGTAATGATGTATTGAAACGGCTATTGATCGTTGTCGTAGCGAGCGCGCTGGCTGCTTGTAGTCGTGGCGATTCCACCGAAGCTGCCAAGGCGAGCACCGCGAAGGCGGCACCGGCCAAGCCCGCGCTGACCGTCACCGTCACATCGGCCACCACCGAGGAATGGCCGCATCTGCTCAACGCGAATGGCAGCATCGCCGCCTGGCAAGAGGCGAGCGTCGGTGCGGAAGTCGGCGGTCTGCGGATCGCGGACATATTCGTCAACGTCGGCGATACCGTCAAAAGAGGCCAGTTGCTCGCGCGCCTTTCTGCCGCCAGCGTCGAAGTGGAGTTGACCTTATTGCGCGCATCGATCGTCGAGGCCGAGGCGATGCTCGCAGACGCGAAGTCCAACGCCGAACGCGCGCGGCTGCTCGAACGGTCTGGGGCGATCAGCGCGCAGCAGATCGATCAATTACTCACTGCGGAGCGCACCGCTGCGGCGCGTCTCGATGTTGCGCAGGCGCGCTTGCGTTCTGAGGAAATCCGGCAAGCAAACACCAGCGTGCTCGCGCCCGATGAGGGTGTGATCGCCACGCGTTCGGCCATGATCGGCGCGGTGGTACAGCCGGGGCAAGAATTGTTCCGACTCATTCGCAAGGGGCGCCTGGAATGGCGCGCCGAAGTGATCGCGAGCGAGCTGGCAAGTATCAAACCCGGACAGCGCGTCGCGATGGAAGCGGCGACCGGCACAAAACTTCAAGGTACGGTGCGCATGATTGGGCCCACTGTCGATCCGCAAACGCGCATGGCGATCGTTTACGTGGATTTGCCGCCGGGCAGTGGAGCGAAGGCCGGCATGTTCGCGCGCGGTGAATTCGCGCTCGCCGCGAGCAAAGTGGTGACGCTCCCGCAGGCTGCGATCACGCGTCGCGAAGGCTTTGACTACGCCTTCTTATTGCAACCCGACGCTCGTGTACGTGCACTCAAGATCGATGTCGGGCGCCGCCTTGGTGATCGCATCGAGATCGTGACGCCGCTACCCGGCGATGCGCGCGTGGTGGCGGTCGGCGTCGGATTTCTGAATGACGGCGACATGGTCCGCGTGGAGAAGGTACTACCACGATGAATCTCTCCACCTGGTCGATTCGCAATCCGACGCCGACGCTGCTGCTTTTCCTGCTCTTGACCGGCATGGGGTTCATGTCGTTCAAGGCAATGAAGATCCAGAATTTTCCGGACATCGATCTGCCCACCGTCTCGGTGAGTGCCGCATTACCCGGTGCTGCCCCCGCGCAACTCGAAACCGAAGTCGCGCGCAAGATCGAAGGCGCGGTCGCCACGATTTCCAGCGTGAAGCACATCTACACCAAGGTGCAAGAAGGCATCGTGACGGTGACCGTCGAGTTCAAACTCGAAAAGGGATTGGCCGACGCAAGCAACGATGTGCGTGATGCGGTCAGCCGCGTGCGGGCCGATCTGCCGGCCGACCTGCGCGATCCGGTCATCACGCGCTTCGATCTGGCGGGCATGCCTATCCTTACCTATTCGATTGCCTCGGATCATCTCGACGAAGAAGAACTCTCGTGGTTCGTCGACAACAATGTTGCCCGCACCATCTTGGCGGTGCCTGGTGTCGGCAAGGTAGGGCGCGTGGGTGGTGTCACACGCGAGGTTCGCGTCGAGATCAATCCGGCGCGGCTGGCGGCGCTCAATGTCACCGTGGCCGAAATCTCCCGGCAATTGAAACGCGTGCAACAGGATGCCTCGGGTGGACGCTCCGATCTGGGCGGTGCCGAGCAGGCACTACGTACCATCGCAACGGTTGGCTCCGCGCAGGAATTGGCCGCGTTGCAGATTCCGCTGAACGATGGGCGGCGCGTCCGGCTCGATCAGGTCGCGCTGGTGAAGGACACCATCGCCGAACGCCGCTCGGCCGCAATGCTAAACGGCAAGCCGGTCGTCGGATTCGAGATCACACGAAGCCGCGGGGCGAGCGAGATCACCGTCGCCGAGGGCGTTCGCAAGGCGCTCGCGCAAATCAAGGCGGAGCATCCCGGCACCGAGATCACCGAAGCCTTCAATTTCGTCACGCCAGTCGAGGAGAGCTACACCGGTTCGATGACCCTTTTGTTTGAGGGCGGGTTGCTTGCCATCATCGTCGTGTTCTTCTTCCTGCGCGATTGGCGCGCCACGCTGGTCGCAGCCGTAGCGCTGCCGTTGTCGGTGATTCCCACCTTTGTCGGCATGCATTGGCTTGGCTTCTCGATCAATGTCGTCACGCTTTTGTCGCTTGCGCTCGTGGTGGGCGTGTTGGTGGATGATGCGATCGTCGAGATCGAGAACATCGTGCGCCATCTCGGGCTAGGCAAATCGCCACGCGAAGCCGCGATGGAGGCGGTCGAAGAAATCGGGCTGGCCGTGATTGCCACGACCTTTACGCTGATTGCGGTCTTTCTGCCCACTGCGTTTATGAGTGGTGTGGCGGGGCGCTTCTTCGTGCAATTCGGTTGGACGGCGGCGATCGCGGTATTCGTATCGCTGGTGGTGGCGCGGTTGTTGACCCCGATGATGGCCGCGTACCTCCTGCGTCCGATCCACCAAGAGCCAAAGACCAGTCGCGTCATGACGTGGTATCTGCGCCTTGCCGCATGGTGCATTCGCCATCGCTTTCTCACCGCACTCTTTGCCGCGCTGTTCTTCGCGGCCTCGCTCGCGTTGATTCCTTTCCTGCCCACCGGTTTTATTCCACCCGACGATCTTGCGCAAACGCAAGTGAAGATTGAATTGCCGCCTGGCAGTACGTTTGGCCAGACCATGCAACGCGCTGAGGAGGCGCGCGTATTGCTCGCGAAAAATACCGACGTGAAACTGATCTATACCGCGATCGGCGGCGGTGCCACCGGGGGTGACCCCTTTGCACCGGGTGGTGCGCCCGAAGCGCGTAAGGCAACGCTACTTATCAACCTCACGCCGCGTAATGAGCGTAGCAAATCAAAACAAGATATCGAAGCTGAACTGCGCGAAGCGGTCGCGGCGGTTCCCGGCATTCGTGCAACCGTGGGCTTTGGCGGTGCCGGCGAAAAGATGGTTCTCGCCTTCACGAGCGAAGACGGCGCGGTTCTTACGCGCGCAGCCACCGACGTCGAACGCGAGCTTCGTACCATCCCTGGCATCGGCAACATCGTGTCGACGGCCAGCCTCACGCGCCCCGAACTGCTGGTGCGGCCGGATATTGCGCGCGCGGCTGACCTTGGCGTTACGGCAGCGGCTATCAACGACACCTTGCGCATCGCGACCGCGGGCGATTTTGATCAGGGCCTTGCCAAGCTCAACCTCGCGCAACGCCAAGTGCCGATCGTCGTGCGCTTGCCGCAATCCGCGCGGCAGGATTTTTCGGTGCTCGAGCGCCTCGCTATTCCCGGGAAGAATGGCAACGTCATGCTCGCCAGCGTGGCCGATATCTCGTTCGATACCGGCCCCTCGCAGATCGATCGTTATGATCGCAGCCGGAACATCTTCGTGGAAGTCGAACTCAATGGCCGTGCACTTGGCGAAGTGCTCGCCGAAGCCGAAGACCTTCCCGCGGTGAAACATCTACCGCCCGGTGTGAAGCGCGCGGAACTGGGTGATGTCGAGGGCATGAAGGAATTGTTTGAGAGCTTTGGCTTGGCGATGCTCACTGGCGTCTTCTGCATCTATGCGGTGCTGGTGCTGCTCTTCAAGGATTTCTTTCAGCCGATCACGATCCTGGCCGCGCTGCCGCTCTCAATCGGTGGGGCGTTCGGTGCGCTGCTCATCGCCGACAAAGCGATATCAATGCCCTCGTTGATCGGTCTCATCATGTTGATGGGGGTGGCGACCAAGAATTCGATTCTCCTGGTGGAGTATGCGATCGTCGCGCGCCGCGACCTCGGTATGAACCGCACCGAAGCACTGCTCGATGCATGCGGCAAGCGTGCCCGACCGATCATCATGACTACGCTCGCGATGGGTGGCGGGATGCTGCCGATTGCACTTGGCTGGGGTGTCGACCCGAGCTTTCGCTCACCGATGGCAGTTGCGGTCATTGGCGGATTGATCACCTCGACGCTACTGAGCCTGCTCGTGATTCCGGTGGTGTTCACTTATGTGGACGACGCGGTGAAGCTGCTCCATCGGGGATATCGGATGCTGCGGCCGGCGCGAGGGTAGGCGCTTGGCAATTACCATCAGCAATCGCCACGGCCTGCCGCGCTGATTCCTATCTACTCCGCCCTCGCCCCCGAACTCTTCACGACCTTTGAGTATCGCTCGGCATCCGATTTCCACTGCGCAGTCTGTTCTTCCGGCGTGCTGCCGACCGATTCGATACCAAGCCCGGCGAAGCGCTGCACGATCTCAGGTAGCTTGACGATTTCGGCCATCGTCGTCGCCAGCTTCACGATGATGTCGCGCGGCGTGCCGGCCGGCGCGAGATAGCCGATCGTGGGCGAATAATCGTAGTCGGCAATACCGGTCAGTTCCGCCACCGTCGGAATATCGGGCGCAAGCGCCGAGCGCGTTCGCGAATTGGCGGCAAGCAGCTTCACCTTGCCGTCTTTCGCGAAATTCGAAAGCGATGGGAACGCCGAGTAGACCATCGCGACTTGTCCGCCCACCATCGCGGGAACCGACTGGCCGGTGCCTTTGTACGGAATATGCGTGATATCGAGGCCGAGCGTGTTCTTGAGCGCCTCCATGCCAAGATGATGCACCGTGCCGATGCCAGACGACCCGTAGGCAAGCTGACCCGGTTTGGCCTTGGCCAACGCGATCAATTCTTTCAAGCTATTGGCGGGTACCGTGTTGTTGATCGCGAGAAACAATGCGGCGCGCGCGACGATCGATACCGAAATGAAGTCTTTCTCCGCATACGGCAACTTGGCATACAGATACGGATTGATCGAAAGCATCGAGCTATCGGAGACGATCAAGGTGTAGCCATCCGCCGGTGCTTTCGCCACCATCTCAGCAGCCGCGATGCCACCAGCGCCCGGACGATTCTCGGTGATGATCTGCTGACCCCATCGCTCGGACAATTTCTGATGCAGCAGGCGCCCCACCGTATCGGGGAGTCCGCCCGCCGCGTAGCCGAGGATCACCTTGATCGGCCGCTCGGGGTAATTCTTGGCCGTGGATTGAGCATACGACGCTGCGGATAGCGCCAAGCCGAGACCAAGAAGTGCGGCTTGTGAGAGTCGAATCGTATTCATTGGTGCGTTCGCCTAGCGATGGATTGAACGCACACTCTATTCAATATGGCTGATTTGTGTTGGCCTGAAGGGAACGTGACATGCCTAGCCTCGATCGAGCGGACTCACCACGCCGCGCCCGCCACGATTGAGCACGTGGGTGTAGATCATCGTGGTCGAAACGTCCTGATGGCCGAGCAATTCCTACACGGTGCGGATGTCCGCGCCTGATTCCAGCAAATGCGTGGCGAAGCAGTGCCGCCTATGTCGCCGACGACATAGGCGGCACTATCGGCCTTGGCACCTACAAGCGAGTTCTTGCCAAGTACCGGCCTGAGGAACAAACCGCGTTTGCTAAGAAGTATCTTGAGGACTGGCGTGATGGTTTCCAAAATGTCGTCTCAATCAAATACGACTTCTAACCGGCCCATCGAGACGGACCTTCGCAAGCAGGCTTTGCCCGTTTGCTCGGCCGCTCATGGGCAACGTTAGGCCTCATAGCCGATGTCGTCTTCACGCCTGCGCCTGGAAGCAAGCGCCCCCAATCCGCGATTGACGAGGAATCCTTATGCAGTGGCCTGACCTGGATACAGCGTATCGCCTGGCGCCCTTGCCAGAGGGCTATCGATACGGTCAGCTGCGCCGCACAGACGTACCCGTACTTCGTGCGTCAATCGCCGAGTGGCATCCGGACGTTTCGGTCGGCGCAGCCAGTTGCTACCTTGAACAGGCCTTCTACGAAACGACAGCCACGCTTGCCGGTGAAGTCGAACGCGATCTATTGATCGTGCTGGTTTGGAAGGACGAGGAGTTTGTTGGCTTCGTGTCCTGGGATCGCGAGCGTGCGCAACAGTCTTTGTACGCACGATTCGGGGTTATCTCTCCTGCTCATCGCGGAGCGAAGATATCAACCTGCATGATGCAGCTGGGCGAAGCTATTGCCCGCACCATGGGTGCCGGGTTCATATACACGTTGGCGACGCTGAAGGTTGCGAGTATGCAACTCGCCCTCGAGCGCGCTGGCTATCAACTGCTCGGAGTCGCTCCAGGCTATGACCGCGAGCTGGTTGCTCCAGGAGTCGTCAAGCGGGTCTACGAGGCTTGGTACGCCAAAGTGCTTGTGCCCGACAACGAACTGCATCGTCCAGATCCGGCCAAGATGACGCCGAAGACCAGGCAGCTCTTCGAGTTGCTGTTCCCGCACTTTTTCTCAGCCGGTCAGTCACAGTCCAGCCCGGAGTGATGCGGCCTAACCCCTCAGTCGAGCGGACCGCTTCCGGCCTGCGGCCTCCAGCGTCCGCTCACCTCGAACGTTGGGCGGCAGAGTTGTCGCGTCACCGACGGAGTATCATTTCACCATTGGTTGCGAATGGAGGTTCTAGTGTCAAAACAGCTTGAAGTCCTCGAAAAGGAAGCGCTTCAACTCACGGTCGAAGAGCGGGCACAACTAGCAGATCGGTTGCTCGCTAGCCTTTCTGAAGACGCGGAGCACGAAGATGCGTGGGCCGCCGAAGTCGAACGGCGCATCGTTGAGATTGAAAGTGGCCGCGTGACGCTTGTGCCAGCCGCTGAGGCGATCGCTCGTGCCCGCGAAGCCCTCAAGTGAATTTGTCGGTAAGCCCGGAAGCTGAGCGTGAGCTCATCGATGGGGCTGTCTTTTACGCGAAGCAATCGTGTGATGCTCGGTGCGTACGAGCCAACTGTGGAAGTGCAGCAGCAACGATTGTGACGCGAGATCGTAGTGGTGCGGTGCGAGCCAATGGGTGTTCGCCGTGACCGCCTCCTTCGGCATGTCGGGGAAGAAGCTGGAGATCGCCTCGGCGAAGGGCTCGCGCTCTGCAATCCTGGTGACCGTTACCTTGCCGATCTGGTGGTGGTCCATGCCTGGCTCCGGTTACTTGCGAAATTTCTTGGCCGCTGCGTCGAGGGCCTGATAGTCCTCTTTTTGCTGCGGTGTTGAAGTGAGAAGCGGTGTGGTCGCAGCGATTGATTCATCGAGAAAGCGCTTGGCATCGGCCGCCGAGAAATTGACTTCCTTGCCGCCCTGCTGGGCCCATGCCCGCGATGCGCGCGCGATCTCTTCAGCGGCCCAGGGCAGCACGGCGGCATCCGCTTTGCCGGCTTCGTCGCGCACGATCGCTTCGAGTTCCGGCCCGAGCGATTTCATGAAATTGCGATTGACCAGTCCGACGACCACCGCCCACGACGCCGGCAGGTTGGTGGCGGTCTTGGCGATGTCGTAGAACTTGAGCGCATTGAACAGCGGAATCACCGCCCATACCGCATCGATGGTGCGATTCTGCAAGGCCGGCAACACTTCGCCGAATGCCATGGAAAGCGGTGACGCACCGAGTCGTTTGAGCGCTTCGGTTTGCAGGGGCGATCCGGGCACGCGAATCTTCTGGCCTTTCAGATCGGCCAAGGTTGCGATCGGTTTATGGGAAAGAATCGCATACGAACTTGGCGTGAACATCGAGAGCGTTTCCACGCCCTTGGTTGCCCCGAAGGTTGCCAATCGTTTTTTGATGTCCGGATCGCCGAGGATGCGATTGGCGTGATGAAGGTCGTCGAAGAGCCCGGGCGCGGCGAACACGCTGAAGCGCGGCTCCAGCGATTCGTAAAAGCCGGATGCATTCATCGACAACTCGATGGTGCCAAGCGCGACGCCCTCGATCGTGCGCGGAATCGATCCGAGTTGGCTCGCCGGATATATCTCGACTTTGATGCGGCCGGGAGCGCGTGCCTCCACGCCTTGCTTGAGGAGCCGCATCCATTCATTGATCGCATCGCCACTGGTCGAGGTGGAGAGCTTCATCGTGACGGTCTGCGCTATGGCGCCAGTGCTCGCAACACACAAGGCGATCAACACCGCGGCGAAACCAAACCCGAAACGCGCTTTCATATAAGGGCACCTCTAAAAATTCGTCCTTCCCGCGAAGGCGGGAAACTAGGTTTCTTGGATCCCCGATGATTCAAAACTCTCTGGATTCCCGCCTTCGCGGGAATGACCGGAAATTTACATGTCTGATAGGCCCCATAAGAATCTCCACTCGTTACGGCAGTGCATCGGCCGGCAGCGTCGGCCGCCCGCAAATCAGGTCGGCCGCTTTTTCGGCAATCATGATGACCGGGCCATTGATATTACCCCCGACGAGGTTTGGCATCACCGATGCATCGACGACGCGCAGATTGTCGACACCGAAAACACGCAGGCTCTCATCGACGACCGCCATGCCATCGGCTGCCATCCCCATCTTGCAGGTACCGAGCGGATGATGCACGGTGCTCGAGGTCGCGCGCACATGCGCATCGAGATCCGCATCGGAATCCTTCCCCGTGCCCGGTGCCAATTCTCTTTGCACGAACGGCGCGAGCGGGCTTTGCCGTGCAATCTCGCGTGCCATGCGCATCCCGGCGCGCAACGTTTTCCAATCGCGCTCTGACGACAGAAAATTCTGCTGAATGCGCACCGGTGTCGCCGGATCACTCGATGCGAGTTTGACTTCTCCGCGACTCTCCGGGCGCAACACGACCGGGATGAAGGCAAAGCCATCCGGAAATGCCTTCTTGAATGGCGGCAGGTAGGGCCCACCGGCAATCGGGCCGGCATGAAACAGCATTTGCACATCGGGCGCGGCCAATTGCGAATCGGTCTTGAGAAATCCCGCAATTGGCCCTGGTAGATCGGTGGCAAACCCGGTGCCGGACAGGAATCCCTTGGCGAGTTCGATCGCCAGGCGATCGAGTCGCATATTGCGTTGGAACGGCCCAGGTTCCTTACGACGATAGGGCATCGGCGCCATCACATGATCCTGCAGATTTTTGCCGACGCCCGCAAGCGGTGCCAGGACCGAAATCTGGTGCGCACGCAATTGCTCGGGGTCGCCGAGGCCGGAGAGCATCAGAAGCTGCGGTGAATTGATGACCCCGCCTGCCAACAACACTTCGCGATCGGCACGGGCGATGGCTGATTGCCCGCGATGCACATACTCGATGCCTACTGCGCGCTTGCCCGCAAACACGATGCGGTTGGCCAGCGCATGGGTCAAGACGGTGAGATTCCTTCGCGACAACACCGGGCGCAGGTAGGCCACCGCGGTACTGCAGCGCATGCCGTTCCTAATCGTGAATTGCATGCGGCCGATACCGTGTTGTTCGGCGCCGTTGTAGTCAGACGCGGCCGGATGACCCGCTGCGATGCCCGCATCGATCATCGCTTTAATGAGCGGATCCTCATAGCGCGAAACGCGCGTCGTCAGCGGACCTTCTGCGCCACGAAACTGGCTTCCACCGCCTTCCCACGCTTCCTGCCGGCGGAAATACGGGAGCGCATGGGCGTATGACCAGCTCTTGAGGCCTGATAAGTAGGGAGTTCCCCCGGCTCTGCCGGGGAGGCAGCAGAAGTTTGACGAATCCGGGAGTCCACCCGGCGAAACTATCGATCGTGAGCCGCCAAGCACACGAAAGGAGAATCGCGGATGGACGAGTACGAGAGCCTAAATCACACG
>CAMDRJ010000145.1 GCA_945906755.1 Klebsiella pneumoniae
TTGACAGCGCCTCCAAAGTCACTGCGCCAGAAATCTGCGCGGTGTCGTAGTAGAAGCGCCGGAGCTCCCCATTCATCATTTCGGCGGTGATCTTGTCTTTATACGGCGGAATGCTCACCACCTGCACCTGGAATCGCTCGGCGAAGGCAACCAGCCCGCCGCCGCCATGGGACCAGATCCAATTGATGTCTTTGTACTTTTGGGATGTGCCGGTGAGAATCACGCTTGCTATGGTGCGAGCGGTATCGGTACCGAACTCCATCATATAGTCGGGCACACCCTGCACCACATTGACGCAGCAATTCGCGTTGGTCGGATGCGTGTAGACGGTGGCCTTGCGCCGGTTAAGTTCTTCCCAGATCGGCGCAAATTGCGCATGACCGAGCCACTTGTCGCCATAGCTCGTCATGCAACCTACTCCGTCGACTTTCAACGTATCGAAAGCATAGGCAATCTCTTTCAGGCTTTCATCGATATGCGGCAGCGGCAGTATCGCCCACACGCCGAACCGGCCCGGATGATCAACGGCCATTTTCTTGGCGTACTCATTCGCTTCACGTGCGACCCGCACCGCGACCGCTTGCCCAAGTGGCGTGACCTGCGGCGTGGTGGGCGAAGTCATCGAGGTGGCGATACCGGCCTTGTCCATGTCGTCGAGCGTCTTCTGAATCGACCAGCTGCGCAGCGGAAAGTCGGCACGGCCAATCACTTCCATCGCGGCGAGCCATGAGAGCGGCACGATGTGATGATGCACGTCGATCCGATGCGGCCGCGGTTGGGCAAATACGCTGGACGGCAAACCGGCCGTCGCAATAGCCGCGGCGCCCGCGCGCAACACATCGCGGCGGCTCACGCCATTGCCGGTCATGGGTTGGGGACAGCACTCACACGCGGAAAGTAAGCGATCTCTAATCGAATTCAGCATGGCTTCCTCCTTTGGCAACAGCACCTGCTGCCGGTCTGGCAGTCCAGTGCCACCACCCGTTTGGTTTCAATGGTCGTGGTTGCGTCGACGACGCTCGGTCGATGGTGAGCGTCCGGCGGAATACTACGTCAAATGCCCGGATGCCTGCCCAGCCATTGCTACCCGTACGATGCGGTAGCATCGAATGCAAAGGGGAACGCATTGAATACCACGAATATTCACCGCGCCGATCACTGCGGCAGCTTGCTCCGGCCGCCCATGTTGCGTCACGCACGCCGCGAACATGCCCTGGGCCGGCTTGATAGCGCAGCACTTCGAACCATCGAGGATCAATCGATCTTGGAAGTGCTCGCCATGGAACGAGCGGTTGGACTCACGATTTATTCAGACGGCGAGTTTCGGCGCAAATCATGGCATCACGCGCTCGAAGTCGCTTTCGTTGGCATTGAGAGCGATGGCCCCGAATACGATCGGCTTCCCGAATTGCGCAAGGTCGATCTCGCATCGAATCCGGAACTGGCGCCACCCAATCCTGTCGTCGTTGCGCCATTGCGCTCGAAGGGGCGCATCGCCGCGCATGAAGCCGCATTCATGCAGCAGCACGCGCCCGGCGCATTTAAGATCACGCTCCCCAGTCCGGCGATGGTCACGCGACGTTGGTTAAGCCGGCAGGCGGGCCGCACGGCGTATCCGCATTACGAAGATCTCATCGCGGACGTCGCCAAGTTGCTCGCCGATGAAGCAGGAAAACTCGCTGCCGAAGGCGTCGCATACATCCAGGTCGATGCGCCGGGCTATCGCCGCTTGATGGTGCGAGAGAGCGTCGATCAATTACGCGCCGCCGGCATCGACCCGAAGCGCGAACTCGACATGCTGATCGAAGCGGATAATCAGATCCTGCGTAGCGCCAAGCGCGCGGGCAGCACCGCGG
Organism: Klebsiella pneumoniae; assembly: GCA_945906755.1. Taxonomy (GTDB): domain Bacteria; phylum Pseudomonadota; class Gammaproteobacteria; order Burkholderiales; family SG8-39; genus SHXR01. The sequence continues at coordinate 1,857 of CAMDRJ010000145.1, forward strand.
CGATCCATATTTGTCATGGCACGTTCATTCTCGACGGCCGTGGCGCCTCAGGCGGTGGACCGGTTGCCTATGATCCGGATCTTGCAGCGGAGCTTTACAATCGCCTCGAAGCCGATACGTTTCTCGTCGAATACACCGAGCGCGGCGGCGGACCCGAGTCGCTGCAGGACGCGCCGAAAAACAAGACATATGCCCTCGGTGTCTTCAATATTCGCGATCCCCGCATCGAAGACGAAGACGCTGTGATGCGAAAGATCGAAGCCGCCGCCAAGTTCATCCCGCTTGACCATCTGGCGCTATGCCCCAACTGCGGCTTCTCAGGCATGGCCGCCGAGGCATGGGTGGCGCCGGACGTACAGAAAAGAAAACTCGAATGCCTCGTTGCAACAGCCAGCAAGATTTGGCGGGAGTAAACCAGATGAAACGTTGGATGTGGGTGCTTTTCATTGCAGCAACGCTGCCAGCCGCGGTCTTTGCACAAAGCTATCCGTCGAAATCAATCCGCTGGATCGTGCCCTACCCGCCGGGCGGCAGCTTCGATGGCTTCAGTCGGGTGGTCGCGGCGCAGCTATCGATTAGCCTTGGCCAGCCGGTCATCGTCGAGAACCGCGTCGGGGCGGGCGGCATCATCGGCACTGAAGCGGGTGTGAAGGCCGCCCCCGATGGGTACACGCTGGTTTCGGGCGATAACGGCACGCTCGTCTACAACCCCGTGCTCTACAAGAAGCTCTCGTACGATCCGCGCAAGGATCTCGAACCGGTGGATGTCTATGCGCGCGTGCCGCTGTTCATTACCGCAAGCGAAGGCACCGGCATCAAGACCCTGCAAGAGTTGATCGAGCGTGCGCGCAAGGCACCCGGCAAGATCACGCATTCCTCGTCGGGGAACGGCAGCCCGCAACATCTGACGATGGAACTCTTGAAACGACGCGCAGGGATCGATCTCCTGCATGTGCCCTACAAAGGGGCCGGGGCGGCGATGCAAGACCTGCTCGCCGGTCGCATCGACATGTCGGTCATGCCGCTTGGCTCGCTCACTGCATCGGGTGGCAAGCTCATACCAATCGCCAACGCGGACGAAAAGCGCATGGCCTCGCTGCCCGATGTACCGACCGTCGCGGAATTGGGCTATCCCAACTTCGTCGCAATAGCGTGGTGGATGATGCTGGTGCCGGCCGGGACGCCGCAGGAAATCATCGTGCGGTTGAGCGCCGAACTTGGCAAAGCGCTCGCCGTACCGGATGTCATGAAGCGCGCTGCGGGATTCGGCGCCGAATCACCGGTGCCCTCGCCCGAGCAAGCGAAGGCGTTGATCGAGCGCGATCGCGCGGTGTGGGCGCCGCTCATTACGTCCCTTGGGATTACGCTGGATTGATAAGAATTACCGCGTCCCAGCGTTGCTTATCGCTTCCTTCATGGCTATTGTAGCCAGATGAAAAACGCTTCGATTTCATCGGCGAAAAATGGCTTATCGGCCCTGATTGACCGGGTCCGACGCGGAGAAACGATCATCATTACCGACCGCAATCGCCCCGTGGCGCAACTGAGCCCCCTCGCTCCGGATCTCAGTACCGACTCGGCGAGAATCACGGAAATGGAACGCTCAGGTCTGATCAAGCGTGGCCGCCCGGGACCATCGAAAGGACTCTTGCAGCGCCTACCGCCAATGCCAACCACCACCGCGAATGTGCTGCGTGCGCTCCTTCTCGATCGCGACGAAGGCCGTTAGCGACCCATGCGTTTCTGGGACAGTTACGCGATCGTGCCGCTGCTGGTCCGACAACCTGCAACAAAAGTCCTCGAGGGGCTCCTCAACGCCGATTCCGCAATGCTGGTGGGGAACGCCGGTCGAATGTGTTTCGGCTTTAGCGCGCATTGAGCGCGAACAATCGTTACCTCCAAACGACGTCGGCATGGCGCTGAAACGACTGGACTCGCTCGCACAGAGTTGGCATGAAATTCAAGCGCACGCAAACGTGCGTACCGCTTCCTGTCGTCTGCTGCGAGTACACCCATTGCGTGCCGCCGATGCATTGCAACTTGCAGCCGCGCTGGAAGTCATCGGTACCACGGGCGATGCGTTCGTATGCCTAGACAAGCGGCTGGGTGACGCGGCCGCCCGCGAAGGACTCACCGTGATCGATGAGGTTGCAGGGGCCCGCTAGCACTGGCCCTCTAGTCCAACGAAATATTCAACGACTTCACCAACGGCGCCCAGGTATCGAGCTCCTGTCGGATCACCTTCGCGTACTCATCCGGCCCAAGTTGAAAGCGAACAAACTGCAAATTGTCGTAGGCGGCGCGGGCCTCCGGCGTCGACGTCGTGCGCGTGATATCAGCCATCAACCGATCGACGATCGCACGGGGCATGCCAGCCGGACCAACGATGCCGACATGGGTCGCCGGTTTGAACCCGGGCATACCAAGCTCGGTGAGCGTCGGCGTTTCCGGAAAACGCGGATTGCGCGCCTCGGCTGACGTTGCCAATGCGCGCGCCTTGCCCGCTGTAACGAGATCACGAAACTGCGCGCTTGGCGTATAGAACATTGACTCCAATCGCCCGGCGACAAAATCCTGAATCACTGGATTCATTCCCTTGTACGGAATATGCACCAGCTTCACACCCATGCGGTGTTGGAACATTTCCATCACGAGATGGTAGGGATGCCCCACGCCGCCGGAACCGTAATTGAGCTTGCCCGGATTCGCCTTGGTGTACTCGATGAATTCGGCGAGCGTTTTGACCGGGACGGAGGTCTGCACATAGAGCTGCACATCGGAATCGGCAATCATCGAGATCGGCGTGAAATCCCGGTCCACTTGATACGGCAGTTTCTTGTAGAGCAGGCTGGCCGCCACATGAAAGCTGCCGAAGATCAACAGCGTGTAGCCGTCGGGTGCGGACTTAGCCACCAAATCAGCCGCGACAATGCCACCGGCTGAAGGCCGGTTGTCCACCACGATCGGCTGACCCAAGGCGCTGGTGAGCCCCGGTCCAAACGAGCGCGCGAGAATGTCCATGCCACCGCCTGGCGCGAAGGGCACCACTAGTCGAATCGGCTTGGACGGATACGTTTGGCCCAACGCGGTCTGAGCAAGCCCAAAGGCCAGCGACGCAACCAACCCGCCAAGTAAACACAGCCTGCAAATCATGGTCTCCTCCTATCAATTTGCGCCGGTGACTATACTCCATGCCAGATGCGTCCCGTAGGGTGGAAAAGCGAAGCGCCTTCCACCGATAATGGCTCATGGAATCATCGTGCGCGGCGGAATGCGCGCTGCTGTTCCGCCCTACTTTACTAGCTGGAGAAATCGCAATGCTTGGCTTCGGAATGGCCTCTTCCCATGCGCCCGGCATCTTCTGCCCGGTGGAGATGTGGCCCAAGGTGTATTCGACGATTCCGGATGTCATGAAGAGCTCGCAGCCACCGACCGCGAAGCTTGAAACGCCGGAAGTCCGTGCGGCATTTGCCAAGCGCATCGAACAAGCCTTTCAGACGCTGAGCGATCAGCTCTACGCCTATCGTCCGGATGCGCTACTAGTCATAGGCGATGATCAGAACGATCTGTTCGGCATGAACAACCAGCCGACGCTGTCGGTGTTCACGGGAAGCGAAATCTGGGGCTCATCGAAACCGCGGTACATGTCCGACATTCCTGCCGAAGCATCACGCATTCATCTCAAGGTCCACGCCGATTTGGCGATGGATCTTCTGAAGGGCCTCCTCAAACGCAACTTCGATCCGGCGAATCTCGCGGAAATGAAACCGCTTGGCCGTGAGCCGGAGCGCGGCGCCTCGCACATGCTGATGTATCCAGCGCCGGTGTTGATGCCCAAGCTCGATATCCCGGTGATCCCGGTCTTCCTCAATGAATACTATCCGCCGCTGCCATCGGGCCGGCGCTGCTGGGATCTTGGCCTTGCGATTGCCGACATCTTCAAAAATCACAAAGCCCGCATCGCGATTTATGCCTCAGGTGGACTGTCGCACGATCCATGGGGCCCGCGCTCGGGCTGGATCGACGAGCCGCTCGATCGCTGGATTCTGGAACGCATCGCCAGCAATCGCGGCGAAGAATTAGCGAATCTCTTCTCGTTTGATGCGGCCGCAATGCGTGGCGGCACCGGCGAGATCCGCGCATGGATCACCGCGGCAGCCGCATGCCCCAGAGCGGGCGTCGTCGTCGACTACATGCCCATCCACCATGTGAAGACCGGCATCGGTTTTGCGTATTGGCCGGCGGTTGAGTAGGGCGGCGCCTTGATCGACTCATCGGCTTAACCAAACAAGAGGTTTGCATCGCTGCGCAAGACGAATCCGCCATACCAGCGCAAACAAACCCACCGCCAACAGTCCGCCCGCGATGGTCGATGTGATCCATTCAAACGCAGGCAGCGCGGCTCTCGAAAGATCAATAGTCGCTCCAATATAAGGCACTAGCGCGAGCGCACCATTCACAACGGCGGTGGCGATGATCAAGGTCCACACCAATCGCTTGGTACTTACTGTTAGCCGCGGGCGATACTCCGCGACAAATGGCGTCTGTTGCCGGAGCCATCGCCACGACCACATGATGATCACCGCGAGTCCGGCCAGCGAACTGAGATGCTGGAGGAGTGCGTAGCCGTAAAGATTCCATCCGTGGATGGAGATCACCACGCCTTGCAACGCGGGCAACAACGCGACACCAAAGCTGCCGCGATGGGTGAAGGCGTCCCACATCAGGTGTGTCGAAGCGCCGATCAAAATCGCACCTGCGACGGCACTCCATCGCTGCCGCGGCAAAGTGCCAGGGTCCCCGGCAATATGATCGACGCGATCGGCAATCCAGTTCGGCAGCAGCGCAATCAAGGCATGCTTGGCGAGCAGGTGAAAGAGAACATAGAGCGCCAGACCAATCGGCAAGCAATACGCGAGCAACCCCCACACGCTGTGGGAGGTCTCCCGATCGATATCGATCGGAAGAAAGTAGTGCATATCTGGCGCCATACTGCCAATGACGAGCGCCGAGGCGACGCGAAATCGGCCGAGGCGGGCGTAGATCGGCACGATGGCGGCAATATGCGATACGGTAAATGGCATGATGAATCCCGGTCATTGCGACGACGCCATGCTGGACCGCAATTCGGGCAAATTCATGGCGGCGGGATGGCCAAGCGAGTCCCGGTTGTAAAACATCGCGACAGCAGTGCCCGGCCATCGCGGCGCGCCGCGGCTAGGCTCGGAATTTCCGACTATGCTTGCGTATCACTCACGAGGAGACAGCATGAAACTCATCAGCTTTGCGGCGCAAGCTCGCCAGTCCTATGGCGTAGTCAATGGCGAGAAGGTGCATGATTTGGGGCGACGCATCGGCGCCTCCTGCCCAACATTGCGCGCAGCAATCGCCGCCGGCGCCATCGAAGCAGCGGCTAAGGACGCGGCGAATGCGCCCGCCGATTTCCAATTAGGCCAAGTGAAATTGCTGCCGCCCATCACCGATCCGGACAAGTTCATCTGCATCGGTCTCAACTACAAGGCGCATGCGGCCGAGGGCGGCTTCAAAATCCCCGAGAATCCGCAGCTCTTCAGCCGCATCCAACATTCAATCGTCGCGCATGGCGCTCCGATGATTCGGCCCAAGCAATCGGGTGACTTCGACTATGAAGGCGAGCTTGCGGTCGTGATCGGCAAAGGCGGCCGGCATATCGCGGCCAAGGATGCCCTTAAGCATGTGCTGGGCTATTCCTGTTTCAACGACGGCTCGATCCGTGATTTTCAGTTCAAGCATTCGCTCACCGCCGGCAAGAATTTCCCGTCGACCGGTGGCTTTGGTCCGTGGATCGTCACGGCCGACGAGATTCCCGACCCGACAAAACTCACACTCACCACGCGCGTGAATGGCGTGCAAGTCCAGCACAAAGGCATTGATGACATGATCTTCGATGTACAGACAATCGTTGCCTATGTGTCGAGCTGGACGCGCCTGGAACCCGGTGATGTGATCGCCACCGGTACGCCAGAGGGCGTGGGCTTTGCGCGCAAACCGCCGCTCTGGTTGAAGCCAGGCGACACGGTCGAGATCGATATCTCGCGAATCGGCATTTTGCGTAACGCAATCGAAATGGAAGCGCAATGAAAATCTGTCAGTACAACAAGAATGAAGCGGGTGTCATCGTTGGCGATGCGGTCTATCCGCTTGGCGAAGCCTTGGTCCGCGCCGGACATGTTCGCGCGGGTTACACGATGGTGGACGTGGTCGATGCGCTCGCGAATCGCGCAGGCGCCATGGACATCGCGCGTGATCACAAGAAACTTGGCTCACCGTTACCGCTTGCATCCGTCAAGCTGCTCGCGCCCATCACCAATCCGCCGACCATCTGGTGTGCCGCCGCCAACTACAAGGCCCATCAGGAGGAAATGAAAGGTCGCGTGCAGTCGGTCGATCGGTCCGATCTCACCAAGGACGATCTGATGGCCGAGTTCTTCATCAAACCAGTGAGCTCGATCATCGGACCGAACGGCACTGTCGTCCTGCCGAAAGTCTCGAAGCACGTCGATTTCGAATGCGAAGTATGCGCGGTGATCGGCAAAACCACGCGCAAGGTGAGTGAAGCGCATGCCTTGAACTATGTGTTCGGCTACACGATCCTCTGGGATTTCAGCCAGCGCGACCCATGGGGCATCGGCAAGCAGAACACGCGCAACATCAGGAAAGGCTTCGATACCTTCACCGGCTTAGGCCCGTGGATCGTCACCGCCGATGAAATCCCGAATCCGCACGATCTCAAGTTTCAAGTCGAGCAGAACGGCAAGGTGGTGATGACGGCGTGGTCGGGCGACATGATCTGCAATCTGCATGATCACATTCGGTTCCTCTCTGACTGCCTAACATTGAGTCCCGGCACGCTAATCACCACCGGCACACCCGCCGGCGTGCAGCGCCTCGCGCACGGCGACAAACTCAAAGGGACGATGGAGAAAATCGGCGAGATGTCGGTAAGCGTCGTGGCGGAGCGGTAGGAGAAGAAAGTACCCCTCGCCCCACTGCGGGAGAGGGGATGGGGAGAGGGGCGTCGGCACGCTGCAATGCTCCGACCACGCGCACCACCACCCCGGCCTCTCAAATCGAGGGTGACTACTCCCGCCGCACCCACCCATACCGCGTATTGCTGGGCAAACCGCCCGCCTCGAGGTAATCGCTTCGCAAGGCCGCGAGCTTGTCTTGCGGCATGATGAATTGATTCTCGAACGCGCCGCGATCGGCACCCGGTTTCGCGAAGCCCGGAAATTCCAGAATCGTTTTGAGGCGATCGGGCACGCGCCGCATGTAATCCTTTGGCACCGGCTTATACGGGCTGTCCGCACTGATACGCCCATCGACCGGCAGCTTGTAGAGGTTCGCCGAGTTGATGCCGAGGATCTTCCTCTTGTCATTCGCCGTGAGGCGCGGATAGCCGTATTTCTTCGCCATGTCCTCCGGAATCTGGAAGCGCCAGAACGCTTCGATCTGCCATTGCGGTGCGCCGTACCACACGGAATCCGACCCGAAAATGATCCGCTCCGGCCCCATGTACTTCATCAGCTGCCCGAGCATATGGGCACAGAGGGTCGGGAACGTAATCGCGCAGGATGCGAAGGTCGTCCCGATCTCGGCGTAGACATTCTTCAAAGGCGCCGCAAGCTGCGCGAATTGGGTCACCCAGCGGATATCGGGCACACCATCGCGCTGCTTCCCAGAGACGATCGCCTGCATCGCTTCAGTGTTGAAGAACCGCGGACCGAAACACGCGTGATAGATGATGAAGTTGAATTCCGGCCAATCGCGCGCCGCCTTTGGAATATCGATCGGACTGCCCTGCTCGGGCGTGTCCGGTGCGATCGGCGCGAGACCCTTGTGAATGCAGATGTTGAAGAAACCAGGATGCAACTTCAACTCGCCACGATTCTTTTTGATGAGTTCGAAGGTCGGATAGGCGACCTGTTCATCATCGAGCCGCCACTGCTTCATTGGCGCTCCCGCATCATCGTCGACCTTCGCGGTATAGGCAATGTTGTAGCCCTTCCACGAATCCGGATGGAACTGGTCGATCTGCTGCTGCATGAAGCCAAGATTCTGCTTCCCAGGGAATATCTGCCCATGCGCAAGCAAGCGCTTGGAGCCTGCAATGTTGTTCACAAAATCGCGCACCGCCGCGGTCTGATAGCCGGTGAGGTTCATCGCGGTGAGCGATTCATCGACGCTCCTCGGAATGCGCGGCTTGTCCTCACCCGGCGCCTGAAAAAGCCCAAGCGGCGCGTTGCTTAAGATCGCCACCGACACTTGGCTGTCGAGATAAACGTCCTTGATGAATTGCGCGAGATAGAAATTCGCACCTTCAATCGGCGTCTGGCCAAGCGCGGGGTTCCATGCCTTCCAGGGGCTGCCCAATTCATCGGGCAATCCTTCGGCGTTGAATGGATTGTTCTTGAAGCCGGCCTTCTCGGCAGCATCGCCCTGACCCTGTGCCAGCGCTCGGAGCGCCGCTGGCCCCGGCATCGTTTGGCGAATCATGTGCAACTGGTCATCGAACACGAACAGATCGCGCGGCACCGCCTCGGCCGCCTGGGCGGAACCGAATAGTTCCACCGGGCTCACATCGAAGAAATGGCCGAATACTTCATTCATCGATATGAACGCAGCCGCCACGCCGCCCGAGCTCGCAAGAAATCGCCTGCGACTCATGCCAAGCTGCTTACCGGTGTCATCAGCGAGCGCCGCGATACGAGCCTCGACTTCTTTTTGCTGAGCGGTCTGCCTGGAGGGCAGATACTCGCCATTGGAGATGACCTGGGTTGGAATCGGCGACTTCAGGGTGTCGGCCTCATCGGCACGGACCAATGCACTCAACTAGCGATCGCTCAGCCATGCATCTTCTTCACGCGAACCGAGGATTCGATTGGACATGGACCCGCTCCTTTGCAGTGTGGCGACGCGGGATGAGGCGATCATCCCGGCGCAGCCTGTCTCGATCATTGGCGAGCCTCTTGACTCCGGCTCTTGCGCTAGGATAGACCTTTGGCCTTTTCCACGCACATCGCTCACCTACCCAATGACTGCCACTCGCTTTCCGAAGGTATTTTCCGCCGGCCGCATCGGTAATGTCCGGCTAAAGAACCGCACCATCGTCGCACCGATGACCCGCACCAGCGCAACCGTCGATGGCCGCGCCACACCCATCATGGTCGACTATTACGCCGAGTTCGCCCGCAACGACTGGGGACTCATCATCGCCGAGGCCACCTATATCGACAAGCAATACAGCCAGGGCTACAACAACCAGCCGGGCATTGCCGATGACGCGCATCGCGACGCCTGGCGACCGGTCATCGAAGCCTGCCATCGCGCGGGTACGCCGATTTTCTTGCAGCTCATCCATGCCGGTGCCGTCAATCAAGGCAATCATTGGATCAAAGGATCGATTGCGCCCTC
>CAMDRJ010000146.1 GCA_945906755.1 Klebsiella pneumoniae
GTGATTTAGGCTCTCGTACTCGTCCATCCGCGATTCTCCTTTCGTGTGCTTGGCGGCTCACGATCGATAGTTTCGCCGGGTGGACTCCCGGATTCGTCAAACTTCTGCTGCCTCCCCGGCAGAGCCGGGGGAACTCCCTACTTAATAGACGGCCAAGTTCCGCATTTGCATTCGACCAGACGCCCGGTCATTTTTCGGACGAAGCGCTCGCCGTCGTTTCCCGTGGCGCGCTGTTCAACGTGCCGGCGGAAGGGTAAATCGTAGCGGCCGCGCCGCGTCGGTCTGATCGAGCTTCCACACCGCATCGATCAGCCCATCGAGATCACAATGCGGCGCACCGATCGCCGCGAGATCGCGACATTTCTTCTCGATGTCGGCATCGCTCATCGGTCGACCCATGCTGCCAAGCGCATGTGGAATATGTTTCTCGAACGTTCTAGCATCGCGCAATTGCACCGACACATGCGCCGCTTCGACCGGCACCGCTGCATCATCGACGATTGATACCTTCGCGCCCAACGCCAGAATCTCCGCGTCCTTGACGCGAGCATCGTTGTATTGCATCAGCCCCGCGCATCCATCGATAAAGGCGACTGCGACGCTGTGTTGCACGCTCACTTGCGCAAGTCGGCCGGTCGCTGGGGCTTTGCGATCAGCGCGCACTCGTAGCAGCGGATTGCCGCGCACGGTGATCCGCGCGATATCGCCGGCAACGATCTTCTGCTCGTCACGCAGCGCCAAGCATGCATCGATGACCGGATGCAACACCACCCCGCATGGATACGGCTTGTAGGCGTTTTGCATGAGTTCCCAGGTTTGCCCGAGCCCCACGGTCATTTCCGCAAAGCGCGGTTCCGATCCCATGACATTGGCAAATCCAAACCGACCTTCCAGTGGCTGTGCGGGCCCGGTAAAACCCTCACGCGCGAGGAGCGCGGCGACGATGCCATTGCGCGCGGCATTGCCCACGCTGATGCTCTTTGCCATGACACCCAGGCCTTCCACCAAGCCGGCCGATTGCACCGCTGCATTGCCAAGCGCCCAGACCATCTGCGTCTCATTCAGGCCGATCAACTTGCCGATTGCCGCCGCCGCGCCGAACACGCCGCAAGTACTGGTGATGTGCCAGCCATGGTTGTAATGCCATGGCGACACCGCATTGCCGATGCGGCACTCGACTTCGACGCCCAATGCGAAGGCATGCAAGAGCGCGTCGCCTGTGATCGGCGTGCGCTCAGCCCATGCGAAGAGCGCTGGCCCCACCGGTGAGGTCGGATGAATGACGGTGCGCAAATGCGTGTCGTCGAAATCAAAGACATTCGCGCTCGCCGCATTGAGAAACGCGGCATTGAGAATATCGAGGCGTTCGCCTCGCCCGATCACGGTTGCTTCACGTGGCCCGGTAAATTGACTGACGACCGCGATGGCCTTGTTGAGCGTATCGTCGCGGCAACCGGCGAGCGCGCACGCAAAAAAATTCAGCAGCGAGCGCTTGGCCTCGTGCGCGAGCGACGCCGGCATGTCTTCGACGCGCGCGTTCACGACAAAGCGAGCGAGCGCGGTGCTGATGTTGCTCAATGGAGCGCTCAATTCGTCTCTCCCCGGCCCTCTACCGCAAGGGGCGAGGGTGATTCAGTCCTAGTCGCGGCCGCGAATTAGCAGAAGATCATTACCATGCATCATAGCCAAGTCCCCCGCCCCGCACTGGACGCCTCGAACCGGGCATGCGACGATCAACCCTCTTGACAGGAGACAGTTCAATGCAATGGTTTCGATATTCGATCCGCCTCGGCATGGGGCTTGTCGCATGCGCATTGTCGGCCGTTGTCTGCGCACAATCCTTTCCAACTAAACCGATTCGCATCATCGTGCCGTTCTCAGCGGGCGGCACCACCGATATTCTGTCGCGTGCGATTGCGCCGCGCCTTGCTGAAGCATTGGGCCAGCAGGTGCTTGTCGAAAACCGTCCGGGTGCCGCGGGCGTAATCGCGGCCGATGTGGTCGCCAAGGCAGCACCGGATGGCCACACGCTTGGCATGATCGCGAGCACCCATGCGGTGACACCATTCGTTATGAAGCTGCCATACGATGCGGCGAATGATCTCGCCGCCGTCACGCTGGTGGCGATGGTGCCGGGCCTCTTGAGCGCGACCATGTCGGTGCCGGCGCATACCGTCAAAGACGTCATCGAACTCGCCAAAGCGAAGCCCGGCTTCTACAGCTACGGACTGCCGGGCAGTTTGACGTCTGGCCATCTGTCGATGGAGCTGCTCAAGAACATGACCGGTGTCGACATCACCGCCATTCCCTACAAAGGGGCAGCCCCGGCATTCTTCGATTTGATCAGCGGGCAGTTGCACTACATGATCAACAGTCCGGCCGGCACCATTCCCCACATCAAGGCGGGCAAGTTGCGACCGATTGCCACCACCGCGGCGAAACGTTCATCGGCATTTCCGGATGTGCCGACCATCGCCGAGTCGGGCTTTCCCGGCTACGACACCTGTGAATGGTATGGTCTGTTCACGAGTGGCAAAGCGCCCAGGGAAGCGGTCCTGCGCATCAGCCAGGAAGTCGGCAAAATTATTCGTTCACCGGAACTGGCTGAGCGCATGCTGTCACTTGGCGCCGAACCCTCCCCCAATACGCCGGAAGAGTTCACGCGCTTCGTGCGCTCCGAAATGGATAAATGGGGCACCCTGGCGAAGAAGATTGGCCTGAAAGCCGAGTAAATATGTTCTCCAAAATCGCAAGCTTCCTGATTCTTCTGGCCACGATCGCGCCGATCACGGCGCTTGCTGCCGATGCCTATCCGACCAAGCCGATCAAGTGGATCGTGCCGTTTCCGCCGGGCGGCCCGACCGATACGTTCTCGCGTCCGATCGCGCAGAAATTGGGTGAGCTATTGGGCCAGCCGGTCGTCGTTGAGAACATCGCGGGCGCCGGCGCCTCCATCGGTACCGATCGAATCGCTAAGTCGGCACCCGATGGCTACACGCTGGGTCTTGCCACCACCGGTACGCATGCGATCAATCCGCATCTTTATGGCGCGAAGCTTCCATACGATGCGTTGAAAGATTTTTCCACGCTCACAGTAGCCGTCTCCTATGTGAATGTGCTCGTCGTCAATCCCACTTTGCCGATGAATACGGTCGCCGAACTCGTCGCGTTCGCGAAGGCCAATCCGGGCAAGGTGAATTTCGGCTCGGCGGGCAATGGATCGTCGAATCATCTGTCGGGGGAACTATTGAAGTCGCTGACCGGCGCGCCGATGCAGCACATTCCGTACAAAGGTAGCGCGTTAGCGATGACCGATGTGATCGGCGGCAATCTCACCTTCATGTTCGATGTGCTCGTTACGTCGGTGCCGCAGATTCGCGCCGGCCGCGTCAAGGCACTGGCGGTGACGAGCGCCAAGCGAAGCCCCCATGTGCCCGATGTGCCGACGATGGCGGAATCCGGGATCACTGGTTACGCTGAGGCGGGCAGCGATCTTTGGTTCGGCGTGGTGGGCCCTGCGGGTATTCCGCCATCGATTGTCGAGCGCCTCAATCGCACGCTCATCGAAGCATTGCGCTCGCCTGAGATCCGCGAGCGGGTTCGCACGCTTTCTTTCGACCCATGGACCAGCACGCCGCAAGAATTCGCCGCGTTGATCCGCAGCGACCATGAAAAATGGGGTCGGATCGTTCGCGCTTCGGGTGCGCGGATTGACTGACGTGAACGCTGCATCGGATAGCGGTCCAAGCGGTCTTGCCGCGAATGCGGTGGATCCGATCCCCGACAGTCGCGGCCTCAATCTATTCCAGGCTGATCCGAGCTTTAAGCATCTGCTGTCGCTTTACCTCGACGCGCCATTGCTTGCGCACCTTTTGCCGCATCTTGAGCGGCTAGGCGCACTAGCGGGAGACGAACTCGACACGCTCGCAGCTACCGCCGATCGCAATCCGCCCGTTCTTCATCATCGCAAACGCGCCGGTGAAAGCGTGCAGCACATCGAAAAACACCCGGCAAGCCTGCGACTCGATGAAATCGCGTTCATCGATTTCCAGCTCGCATCGATTTCCCATCGGCCGGGGGCACTTGGTTGGGCGGGTCAGATGCCGCCTGCCGCCAAGTACGCGCTTTCGTATTTGTTTGCGCAGGCGGAATTCGGTACCTGCTGTCCGGTTTCAATGACCGACTCGCTGATTGCAACCATCAGAAAGTATGCCGACCCGGCTTTGCTAGCGCGTTACATCGATGGCCTGACGGCGGTGAATATCGATGCGCTGCTGCAAGGCGCGATGTTCATAACGGAGCGCCAAGCCGGGTCAGATGTCGGTGCGATCGCGACCCAGGCAGTGCAAGCATTCGACGCCGGCGCGATCGGCAATGCCACCGCATGGCGACTCTTCGGCGAGAAATGGTTCTGCTCGAATCCGGATGCCGACCTTGCCTTAGTGCTTGCCCGACCGAGTCGAGCGCAACATGCGGGAACGAAGGGCCTTGGTCTTTTTCTGCTGCCACGCAAGTTGCCTGACGGCTCGGCCAATCGCTATCGCATCATCCGGCTCAAAGACAAACTCGGCTCGCGCAGCATGGCAAGCGGTGAGATCGTGCTCGATGGCGCAATTGCCTGGCTGGTCGGTGAGCTGGGCGCGGGCTTTGCCCAGATGACCGAGATGATCAATCTGTCGCGCCTGTCGAATGGCATGCGCGCCGCCGCCATGATGCGCCGTGCGCTGACCGAAGCGCGGTTCATCGCGGAACGGCGCGTCGCATTCGGCAAGCCGTTGATCGAGCGTCCGCTCGTGCAACGTCAACTGCTCAAGATGATGTTGCCCACTGAAGCTGCCCGTTCGGTGATGTTGCTGACGGCTCATGAACTGGCCAAAGCGAATAATGGCGATGTAGCAGCCGCAAGGAGCGTGCGCCTCCTCACCCCACTCATCAAGTTTCGCGCCTGCCGCGATGCGCGAGTGGTCACGGGCGATGCGATGGAAATGCGCGGCGGTTGCGGCTATATCGAAGAATGGTCCGATGCGCGGCTGTTGCGTGACAGCCATCTCGGTTCCATCTGGGAAGGCGCATCGAACGTGGTCGCTCTTGATGTCGTGCGAGCGCTCCGCGACAGCCGCACCATCGATGCGCTCGCGCCGTTGCTCGACAGCATGATTGACCAACTCCCAATGCCCACCTTCCGTCGACCGTTACGAGGCGCCCTCAAGCGGGCCCTTGCGTTTGCGATGGAGACTGCGCTCGCCAAGGACCACGTCGCTTCGCGTCAAGCGGCCTCGGGTCTGTACTACGCCGTTGCTGCGGTGGCACAGGCCAATGAAGGTGGACGACTCGCCGCAGCCGGGGATGCGCGCCGCTTACTGCTCGCAGCGCTGACGCTTTCACATCGCCTCATTCCGCGCGATCCGCTGGCAACCGGCGGCCAGGTTTTCGAAGAGGCCTGCTTTGCTCTGTTGCTAAGCGAACATGCTGTCCCGCTCACCGATGTGGCGCCAGCCATCACCCAGGCGAATCTTTAAATGGGAGCAATGCGCGCCATCGTTTGCCATCGGGCCGGCAGCTTTCGCGATACGCGCGTGGAGCGAGTGCCGCGCCCAGCGATGTGCGCGAATGGTGTGCGCATCGCCGTACACGCGGCCAGCATCAGCTTCTCGATTGCCTTGATGATTGAGGGCAAGTATCAACGGAAGTTCCCGCTGCCCTTTATTCCCGGCACAGAGGTCACCGGCACCGTCATCGACGTCGCACCGGGTGTGGTCGCCACCAAGCCGGGCGATCACGTGCTCGCCATCTGCGACTGGGGCGGTTATGCGGAAGAAGTCGTCACGCCCTATTACACGGTCTATCCGCTCCCGGACAATATTTCGCTCGACGGCGCACCGCATCTTGGCATGTCGTATGGCACCTCTTACGGCGGCTTGTTTTGGCGTGCAGAATTGCAGCAAGGCGACAGCTTGCTTGTGCTGGGTGCCGCAGGAGGTGTTGGGTTGGCTGCGGTTGAACTTGGCCGCGTGATTGGCGCGACGGTTATCGCGGTAGCGGGGAGTGCTGCCAAGTGCGAGATTGCGCGTGCGCATGGCGCGCACCACACCATCGATACCTCGCGCGAAGACTTGCGCGAGGTCGTCCAACGCGTCACCAACGGCGCGGGCCTCGATGTTGTCTACGACCCGGTTGGCGGTGTGTTGTCTGAGACAGCATTGCGCCTGTTGAAAATGAATGGGCGGCTCGTCCTGATCGGCTTTGCCAGCGGTCGCATGCCGGTACTGCCCGCCAATATTCTGTTGGTCAAGAATCTCACCGTGATCGGCTACAACCATGGGGTGTATATGGGTTGGAGTCCGGGCGATGGTCGCGATCGCCATGAACCGCAAACGCGCGCGATGTACGAGCAAATTTTTACGTGGGCAGCCGAAAGAAAGCTACAACCGCATACATCGGCGAGCTATCCACTCGAAGAATTTCCGGCTGCGATGGATTTTCTGATTGCGCGGCAATCAACCGGCAAGGTGATATTGAAGGTGTAGCGACGCGCTAGGTCACGTCACAACGCGATAGGACGGCACGTAGTCCCCGGCGATTTTCATGCGCCGTTGCGCGACGAAAGATCGCAGCAGCATATCGAGGCGCTCCATGATCACCTTGTCGCCATGCAGCTCGAATGGACCGCGCTCTTCGATGCGGCGGATGCCTTCCTCTTTGACATTGCCCGCCACGATGCCCGAAAACGCTCGACGCAATTGCGCGGCCAACAGATGGCGCGGCAGATCGGTGCTCAGCGTGAGGGCCGCCATGGATTCGTGCGTCGCTACGAACGGCATCTGAAATTCCGGTTCGATGCGCAACAGCCAATTGAAATTCCAGGCGTCACCGCCTTCGCGCCGCTGTCCGCGCACCTGCTGCATGGTGGCCTGCAATTCGCGCGCCACTTCTTCCGGTTGGTCGATAAGGATCTTGTAGCGCGACTGCGCGGCTGCACCAAGCGTTGCCCCGATCAGTTCATGAATCTGGTTGAAGTACTCGGCGCTTTCGGCCGGCCCAGTGAAGATCACCGGCAATTGAATATCCGCGTTGTCCGGATGCAGCAACACGCCAAGGAGATACAGAATTTCTTCGGCGGTGCCGGCGCCGCCTGGAAACACCACAATGCCATGACCGACGCGGACAAACGCTTCCAACCGCTTTTCCATATCGGGCATCACGACCAATTGATTGGCAATCGGATTCGGTGGTTCCGCAGCAATGATGCCAGGCTCGGTAAGACCAATATAGCGCCCGCCGGTAATGCGCTGCTTCGAGTGCCCGATGGTCGCACCCTTCATTGGCCCTTTCATCGCGCCTGGGCCACAGCCGGTGCAGACATTGAGTCCGCGCAGTCCGAGTTGATAGCCCACGAGCTTCGTGTAGTCGTATTCGGTGCGACTGATCGAATGCCCGCCCCAGCAGACGATGAGATCGGGTCGCGCCCGCACTTTCAAGATATGCGCGTTGCGCAGAATATGAAAGACCGCGTTGGTAATGTTCGCGGGATTGGCCGGCTGAAAGCGCTCGGTCGCGATCTCCGTACCGACGTAGACGATGTCGCGCAGCACTGCGAACAGATGTTCCTTGACGCCCTGAATCATCTCGCCGTCGACGAATGCGCTCGACGGTGCGTTGCGGATCTCAAGCTGCAATCCCCATGGACGGCTGATGATCTGCACATCGAAATCCGCATAGGCTTCGAACAGCTCCTTCGCGTCATCCGTTTGTGCGCCGGTGTTCAACACAGCGAGCGCGCAACGACGAAACAGCGGATACAACCCGCTCGCACCGGCATCCAGCAACTTCGCGACTTCCTGTTGCGAGAGGATTTCCAGGCTGCCTTGCGGCGTAATGCGGATCGAGCGCGGCTCTTTACTCATTCGTGATGGGAGTGGGTGACCTGGTTGGGAACCGATCGATGCGGTTCATGATGGGGCAAAGTGTAGCCCAGCGGTGCGCCCGATCGTTCAATTAGGCAAGGCGTAGAATCCATTTGTCCACGGTCGCGCATCCACCAAGCGCCAACATGACCCGAAAGTCCATCCCTATGATGCTTGCATCGCCTCTCTTAAGAACGCTGGCCGGATGGGCGCTCCTCACGGCCACCTGCACGCTGCAAGCGCAGAGTTATCCGACCCAGCCGATCACGATGATCGCGCCCTTCCCACCCGGTGGCAGCGTCGATATCACATCCCGCATCATTGCCGAACCGCTTGCCAAGGTGCTGGGTGGCAGTGTGGTGGTCGAGAATCGATCCGGCGCATCGGGCAACATCGGCATGGAACTCGCCGCACGCGCGAAACCCGATGGCTACACGATCGTCCTCAACACCACGCCGATCGCCACCAACACTACGTTCTTCCCGAAGCTCACCTACGACATTCAGAAGAATTTCACCCCGGTCGCGCTGGTCGGTCGACTGCCGCATGTGCTGGTGGTGCATGCGAATTTCAAGGCCAACACGCTTACCGAGCTGCTCGCAATGATCCGCGCGCAACCAGGCAAGTTGAATTACGCATCGGCCGGCACCGGCACCAACTTTCATTTGGCGGCTGAGTTATTCAAAGACATGACCAACACCCATGTGCTGCATGTACCGTATCGCGGCGGCGGCCCCGCACTCACCGATACGCTCGCCGGTCAGGTGGATCTCAGTTTTCCATCGCTTGCGGCGGCGCTTCCACATATCAAATCGGGCCGCCTACGCGCACTCGGTGTGACCACGGAAAAGCGCAGCAGCCTGCTACCGGAAACGCCATCGATCAATGAAGCCGGCGTACCGGGCTACGACTTTACGAGTTGGTTCGCCGTGCTCGCGCCGGCCGGCACGCCACGCGAAATCGTCTTGAAATTGAATGCGGCGATCAATCAGGTTACCGCCTCGCCAGGCATGGTCGAGCGCTTCGCACGCGAGGGGCTGGAAGCGGTTACCACCACACCGGAAGGCACGGGCGAATTCATCCAGCGTGAAACGGCGCGCTACGCCAAGCTCATCAAAGAGCGCGGCATCAGTGCCGACTAAGGAATAACTGAACAAGGGGGCTCGCCCCCTCGTAACTCCCTGAAAATTTTGGTCACGCTGATTAGCAAGATAGCTTAATCAGCGTTTCCCTAACAACTACTTCGCGGCGCGCTTGGCCTGCTCGAAACGCGCCTGCGCTTCCGCGATGCCTTGGCTCGCCAAGGCACGATTGGCGGTTTGCTTCGGCGCATTGCGATCGTAGCTGTCTTGTCTCAACCAGTTGGTATTGTTGATGCGTGGCCGCACTTCTTCGGCGATCAGATCCAGGCTGCGTAAGGTCGCGGGCCAATTGGCCCAGTCGTGCTGAAACACCAGCACACCGCCGAAATCGCCCACCTTCTCGCGCACACGCTCGATACCTGCGACCACATCATCGGGCGTGCCGACGATGGCGCGGCGATTGTCGATGATCCATTGCACCGGATCGGGCAGGCCACGTGGGATCGGGTTGGAGGCCGGAATGATGTCGTTCGAATAGCCGATGTATCGATCCAAGCCGTATTGCAGGTCTTTTTTCGCCTGCTCGCGCGTTTCCGCGGCATGGATCATCAAGGTGAATTTCCACTTCGCGCGATCGGCTTTATGCCCGTGCTTGGCACAGGTTTCCTCATAGATGCGCCAGTTGCTCGCATGATGCGCAAGCGAATCGTCATCGATGCCACCTAGCACGAGAACGCCCGCCCCATGGCGACCAGCGGCAAGTACGCCCGAGGGTGAACGAATCGACGTCACCGCCAGCTCCATCATGGGCTTCGTGTAGCAACCAAAGTTGAGCCGTGCCTCCTTCAATTCAAACCAATTGGTCTTCTTGGTAACGATCTCGCCCCGCAGCAACGGCACGATGCAATCGAGCGCCTCATCCATGCGCGGCCGCAAATCGGCAGGGGTCAGTCCGAACATTTGCGCATCGGTGGGCAACGCACCCGGGCCCACGCCGAACATGACACGGCCGCGCGTCATATGGTCGAGCTGCGCAATCGTTTCAGCAACGATGAGTGGATGATGATAAGGGAGTGATTTCACACCCGTCCCGAATCGAAGCGTGCGCGTGCGCTCGGCAGCGGCGGCAATGAACACCTCGGGCGCGGCGATGATCTCAAAACCGCCTGAGTGATGCTCGCCGATCCAGGCTTCGTCAAAGCCCAGGCGATCGATATGCTCCATTAGCATGAGATCGCGCTGGAACGCGTAAGTCGGATCGAGATTGGTCGCGTGATGCGGCCCGTGGAAGAGGCCGAATTTGATCGGCAAGCGCTGCAGGGGAGCGTTCATCGAAAGGTCCGTGGTAAAGAACGGACCTATCTTACCTGCAAGCGCCGCACGGCCGAGGCGGCGGACGTAGCGCTACTTAGAGGCCGCTTCAAAATGACACCATACGGCCCAAACTTAGGGAAGTATGAGGGGATGTTTCCCCTCATTTTGCAACCGGTTCTCAGCTCAACATATCGATGAGCGCTTCGAGCGGCCCTTTATCCACGACCACAAATTTGAAGCCGGCGGTATAGCCGCTGCCGAATTCATCTTGACGGCACCAAACCGATAGGCACTGGGCCGACATATGGATGGCCGCGCCATTTTCAAGCGATGCTTCAAGCGTGCACTGAACGAGACGATAAGCTTGAATCGGCTTTGGCGAACTCAGCATGATGCCGCCGGCACTGACATCGAGAACCTGTCCGATCACCTTATTGGTTGCTCTCTCAACCGCCCGCAGATAAAACCCGACTTCATAACGCTTGTGTTGCCGACGATCAGGCCCGGCAGCAACTTGATCCAAAACGGGAGCATCGTAACTTTGATCCAATGTATTCACTGATGAATTCCTCGAACACTCGGGTTAGGCGCTGCTTCAAGGTCGAGGTTACCCGCGGTAGGCTGTGATGGCCTTCCACGCAACGAAATGGCGAGAAGGAATTCATGTTCCGATGCGCTGATCAGAGTACGGTTCAACTAGGGAATTGCGCAGTGGATAGCCCGCGTCATTCCCGCGCGCAGATATGACGCGGCGTCAGCGTAGAAGTAAATATCCCCCGGCAGAGCCGGGGGCTTTAGTTTGTGAGCCGCTCGAAGCGGCTAGAAGCGGTCGCTAACGCGGCCGCACGGTTTTTGGGCCACCCGGCGGTGGCCCTCTAGTACTG
>CAMDRJ010000147.1 GCA_945906755.1 Klebsiella pneumoniae
GCTCCACCCAATTCTCAGCCTACTTCCCGAGTCTAGGCTCTTATTCGACGGTGTACAAGTGCGTCGTAACAGACGCCGTTGCGGCCTCGCCTTGAAATCAACATTCAGCATGGCGTTGGTGTCATCTGGATGAATCGCCCGGCCGTCCGCAATGCGATCGACGATGCGGTCATCGCTGATCTCACGCGCGCGTTCAAAGATATGGATGCCGACGATGCAATCCGCGCCGTGGTCATTGCCGGGCAAGGGCCGGCGTTTTGCGCGGGTGCGGATGTCAATTGGATCAAACGCACGGCGGGCGAGACCAAGCAAGCTCATCTGCGCAATGCGCAGGCGCTAAGTGACATGCTGCTCACGCTCGATCATATGCAAAAGCCAACCGTCGCACGCGTACACGGCGCGGCCGTCGGAGCAGGTGTCGCACTCGCCGCGGCCTGCGATATCGTCATCGCCGGAACTGCGGCGTCGTTTTCGATACGCGAAGTGCGCATCGGTTTGGTCCCATATGGCGTTGCGCCATTCGTGGTGCGCGCGATCGGCACGCGTCAAGCACGTCGCTATGCGTTGACGGGCGAGACCATTGCAGCAGCGGAGGCCTATCGGATCGGACTCGTGCACGAACTGGTTCAGGATGCCCTGCTGGACGGCGCCGTCAACGAAATCCTGGGGCACATAATTCAGGGCGGCCCCGGGGCGATCAAAGGGACCAAGGCGTTCTTGCGCGAGATTGACGGCAAAGCGCTTTCGTCGGCGCTTCTTGCCAAAGCCGGCAAGGATTTTGTGGGCATGCAAGCGAGCCCTGAGGCAAAAGAAGGATTGCAATCGTTCATCGAGCGACGCAAACCAAAGTGGCATCCGGAGGATTGAGCGGATGTTTAAGAAAATATTGATCGCCAATCGCGGCGAGATTGCGTGTCGCGTCATGCGGACCGCACAGCGTCTGGGCGTGCAAACGGTTGCGGTGTACTCAGAGGCCGATGCTGACGCGATGCATGTCACCATGGCCAATGAGGCCTATTGCATTGGGCCGGCCGCCGCGCGCGAAAGCTATCTGAAGATCGCAACGATCATTGCGATCGCCAAACAAAGCGGCGCTGAAGCCGTGCATCCGGGCTACGGATTCCTGTCTGAAAACGAAGCGTTCGCTGAAGCATGCGCCAATGCGGGCTTGGTGTTTATCGGTCCACCCGCCGAAGCGATTCGCGCGATGGGTTCAAAGAGCGCGGCGAAAGCCTTGATGGAATCCGCGCGCGTGCCACTGGTGCCAGGTTTCCACGGCGACAACCAGGATCCAAAGTTTCTCCACGCCGAGGCCGATCGGGTCGGCTATCCGCTGCTCATCAAACCTTCGGCGGGCGGTGGCGGCAAAGGCATGCGGATCGTTGAGACCTCCGCGCAGTTCCCGGATGCGCTCGCCGGCTGCAAGCGCGAAGCGCAGTCGTCGTTTGGTGACGAAAAGGTGTTGTTCGAACGCTACCTGATTCGTCCGCGCCATATTGAAATCCAGGTCTTCGCCGATACCCACGGCAATTGCATCCATTTGTTTGAGCGCGACTGCTCAGTGCAGCGCCGACATCAAAAGGTTCTCGAAGAGGCGCCGGCACCCGGCATGTCGCCGGAACGCCGCGCACAGATGGGCGATGCAGCAGTGGCCGCCGCACGCGCAATCGGCTATATGGGCGCGGGCACGGTCGAATTTATCGTCGATGCGAAGGGCACTTTTCATTTCATGGAAATGAATACGCGCCTGCAGGTTGAACATCCGGTCACCGAGATGATTACCGGCCTTGATCTGGTCGAATGGCAGTTGCGGGTTGCGGCCGGGGAACGCCTGCCGCTCTTGCAATCCGATTTACGCATCAATGGCCACGCACTGGAGGCGCGGATCTATGCCGAAGATCCCGCGAAGGGCTTCTTGCCCGCCACCGGGCGAATCGCGCATCTTGCGACGCCGAAGCCTTCGGCGCATGTGCGCATCGATACCGGCATTCGGGCAGGCGATCAGATCTCTCCATTTTACGACCCGATGATTGCCAAGCTCATCGTCTGGGATGTTGATCGCGATAGCGCACTCCGGCGAATAAGCATTGCATTGGCCGACTTTCATGTGGTGGGTCTTGCGACCAACGTCGATTTTCTGCAGCGCATCGTCGGCTGCAAGGCGTTTGCAAGCGCCGATCTGGATACCGGTTTGATCGAGCACAATCGCGACGTCCTGTTCCCGCCCAACGCCCCTGCATCCGATGCGGTGCTCGCGCTGGCGGCCCTTGCCGAGCTACGCGCGATCGATGCAGCGGCAAAGCAATTTGCCGGGGCATCCAATGATCCTTACTCACCGTGGCAAATCGCAGATGGCTGGCGATTGAATCAGGACAATCATCACGTTCTCACCTTTCGCGATGGCGACGACGATCGCACGCTTGTTATTCACTATCGCCCGAACGGCTACGAAATCGAGTCGGGGGGCGAACGTTGCATGCTTTCCGGTACCGTCCGTGGCGTCGATGTGGATGCCAGGCTCGATGCGATCACCATCCAAGGCAGCGTTGTAAGAACCGCATACCGGCGCGACATCTTCATTGGCGCGGATCATGTGGTATTGGAGTTCGTCGATCCGTATGCGCAGGATCTTGATGACGCTATTGGCGGCGGATCGCTCACCGCACCCATGCCGGGAAAGGTGATTGCCATCATGGCGAAAGTGGGGGCAACGGTCGAGCGTGGCGCGCCGCTCCTCGTGATGGAAGCGATGAAGATGGAGCATACGATTGCGGCCCCGTCGAACGGCATCGTCAAGGAAATCCACTACAGCGTCGGCGAGCAGGTGGCAGAGGGTGCCATGCTCATCGGATTCGAAGCATCAGCGTGACGCAACCACCGCCTTCGGACGCGTCGAAAAACGAGGTCGCATCGCCCTGTGTCGATGTTTGTCGGATGAATGCAAAGACGGGGCTGTGTGAGGGCTGTTCGCGTACCATCGATGAAATTGCCGGCTGGTCAACCATGACGGGCACGGCGAAACGCATAGTGCTGGAGCGTATCCGTGACCGTCGCACGTAGCGCCATGGACCGTCCGGTCCTTCCCCGCTTTATGCGCGTGTTCGAGCGCGGCTGGTTATCGTGCAGCAGCATCGTCTTTCAGGAAGGCGAGCATGCGGCGATGATCGATTCCGGCTACGGCAAGGAAGCCGCAGAAACGCTCGCCTGGCTTGAGGGCGCGCTCGAGGGCAAAACGCTGACCCGTCTGCTTAATACCCATTGCCATTCCGATCATATGGGCGGCAATGCGGCGCTACAAAGAAAGTATCGCGTTCACACCACCGTCCCGGTTGGCGAGGCATCGATTATTGAGCGGTGGGACGATCAGGAGCTTTTGCTCTCGTACGCCGATCAGGTTGCCGAGCAATTCGCGGTTAATGCAACGCTTGCACCCGGCGATGTCGTACGCCTTGGCGAGTTGGACTGGCAGGTCCTCGCAGCACCCGGTCATGACCATCATGCGCTCATCTTCTTCGCACCCGACGAGCGCATTCTCATCACCGGCGACGCGCTATGGGAGAGCGGCTTCGGTGTGGTGTTCCCCGCGCTGCGGGGTGATACGCAGGCCTTTGCACTGGCACGCGCAACGCTTGATCGAATCCGTTCACTCGATGCGCGGATTGTCATACCCGGCCATGGCAAAGTATTTTCCGAGGTGGATGCAGCATTGGAACGCGCTTACTACCGGCTTGAAGGCTATGAGCAAAGCCTTGAGCGGCTCGCCCGTCACACGGTGAAGGTCATGCTGAGCTTTTCATTGCTCGCGCGCGGTGAGATCGAAGTGGCGACGCTGCCTGATTACGTAAGACGCATCGGCATGCTGCGCGATCTGAACGCCCAATATCTGAAAATGCCGGCAATCGACTTCGCCACGTGGCTCGTGCATGAACTCACCCGAGCCGGGGCGATCCGCATTGAGAACGGCATGATGCGGCCACGCACAGCGACTTAGAGGCCGTTTCAAAATGACACCAAACGGCCCAAACTTAGGGGAGTATGAGGGGATGTTCCCCTCGTTTTGCAACCGTTTCTTAAACAGCGATAACCGTCATCTCCGCATCGACGGTTTGCACCAGGCTTTCGATGCCAGAGAGCGTGGCAGAAAGCGAACTCGGACAACTGCCGCAGGCGCCCTGATAGTGAACCTTCAGTGTCTTGCCTTCCAGCCCCATCACATGGAGATCGCCACCATCGCCTTGTAGAAATGGTCGTACGCGCTCATCCAACAAATCGATGATTTGCGAGAGCTTCGCGCGATCTTCGGGTGACAGCTCGGGATCGTCCAGTGCCTGATCGGCGTTTTCACCAAGCTGCGCGGAATGGGACTCGGCCGTCGGAGCATCGCGAATCGGCACGGCGATTTTTCTGAGCAATTCCGGCCACTCCGCGTCGCCATCCTGCGTCACGGTAATCCAATGATCGACGTAAAAAACGTTCGTGACGTTGGGAATCGCGAACAATGATGATGCAAGGGGATCGCCCGATGCCGCATCGGCCGAGTCGTAGGATCGCGACACGCCCCAGGTGAGTGGATCCTTGAGGATGAATTTCTTCGCGTTCGGATTAGGCGTGCTTTCGATTTCGGCGATTTTCGGCATGATTGTTCTGCGGTAAGCGTGTCAATGGCTGCCCGATGCGGCAGGATCAGCGTCACCTTCGGTGGTCGCGTTGGCAGTCTGATGAAGTGCGGCGTGCAAGGTGTGCCACGGCAGCACCGCGCATTTCACGCGAGATGGCAAATCCTTGATGCCGGCGAACGCGGTCAGACGCGCGAGGGCCGGTGATGGCGAAGCCGGCGTTCCCACGGTGGCCATTCGGCGAAATTCTTCGACTAGGGCTTCGGCGTTGGCGACCGGTTTGCCTTTCACCGCGGCAGTCATCATCGAGGCCGACGCTTTGCAAATTGCGCAGGAATGGCCCTCGAAGGCGATCGCGCCGATCGTCTCGGCATCCACCTTGAGCGCCACCCAGATGTGGTCACCGCACAATGGGTTGAGTCCCTCGGCACGATGGGTCGCATCATCAAGCTTGCCGAAGTTGCGCGGCTTCTTGTTGTGATCGAGGATCATTTCCTGGTAGAGGAGCTTTGGGTCCATGAATGCAGTCAATTTAGAAATGCTGATTCATTTAATCAACCGAAGAGTTTCTGGACCTTGTTGATTGCGGCAACCAAGGCATCGACTTCCTCGAAGGTGTTGTAGAACGCAAACGAAGCGCGCGCCGTCGCCGGAATGCCAAACCGCTGCATGACCGGCTGGGCGCAATGATGGCCGGTGCGCACCGCCACACCTTCGCCATTGAGCAGCGTGCCCACATCGTGCGGATGCACATCGCCGACATAGAACGAGATGACCGCCGATTTGTTCTTGGCCTGACCGTAAATTCGCACGCCACCAAGATTGTTGATGCGTTCGGTCGCATAGGTAAGAAGCGCGTGTTCGTGCTGCGCAATACTTTCAAGACCGATGGCGTTCACGTAATCAATCGCGGCCGCGAGTTGGATGGCCTGCGCAATCGGTGGCGTGCCTGCTTCAAACTTGAATGGGATCGCGTTGTAGGTCGTCTTCTCGAAAGTGACCGAGAGGATCATGTCGCCGCCACCGCGGTACGGCCGCATTTTTTCCAGCAATGCGGCCTTGCCGTACAGCACACCGATCCCGGTCGGGCCGTACAGCTTGTGTCCAGTGAACGCGTAGAAATCGCAATCGAGTGCTTGCACATCGACCGCCATGTGTTGCACAGCCTGCGCACCATCGATCATGACGGGCACGCCATGCCGGTGCGCGATGGCGATCATTGCCTTGACCGGATTGATCGTGCCAAGCGCATTCGAAACATGCGTGATCGACACGAACTTCGTGCGCGAATTAAATAGCTTCTCGTACTCTTCTTGAATCACTTCGCCCGCATCATTGATCGGCGCAACCCGCAGCTTCACGCCCTTTTCATCGCGCAGCATCTGCCAGGGCACGATGTTGGCGTGGTGCTCAAGATGGGTAATGATGACTTCATCACCCGCGGCGAGAAACGCCCCGCCATAAGAGTGCGCCACCAGATTGATCGCATCGGTCACATTCGAAGTGAAGATGATTTCGCGGTCTTCCTTGGCGTTCAAAAAACGCTGTACCGTTTTGCGCGCGGCCTCGTAGGCGTTGGTCGCCGTCTCGGACAGGTAGTGGACGCCGCGGTGAATGTTCGCATGCTCATGCGTGTGATAGCGAACCAGGCGGTCGATCACTTGGCGCGGCATTTGCGCCGATGCACCGTTATCGAGATAGACCAGCGGTTTGCCATCGACTTTAACTGCCGACAGAATCGGAAAATCAGCGCGGATCTTCGCGATATCAAGTGTCGACGCGCTTTGCATCATGCGGCCCACGAGAGGAGCGTTCATAGCGAATCCTTGGTACGAGTCTGTTCCATCACCGCCTGATGCAATCGATCCACCAGCGTCGGGATGCCGATACGATCGACGATCTCCGCCGCAAATGCATAGGTCAAGAGATTCCTGGCCTGGGTTTCAGGCAGGCCACGACTGCGTAGATAGAACATTTCTTCTTCATCGAGCTGCCCGACGGTGGCGCCATGGGAGCACTTGACGTCATCGGCCAGGATTTCCAATTGCGGCTTGGTATCCACATGCGCACGCGGTGAGAGCAGGAGATTGCGGCTTTGCTGCGCGGAATTGGTCTTCTGCGCGTCTTGCCTGACCAGAATACGACCATTGAATACGCCATGCGCAGTGTCACCAATAACGCATTTATGCAACTGCCGGCTGGTGCATTGCGCCTCACGATGATCGATGAATGAATGGGTATCGGCAAGCTGCCTGCCGTTGATCAAAGTGAGCCCGTCGAGTTCACATCCGGCGCCCGGACCGGCCAGTTCAATACCGATGGTCTCGCGCGAAATCCGTGCGCCGAGTGAAATCGTATTCGAAGAATACTGCCCGTCACGCTGCACGCGCGCCGCACTTGAGCCAAGATGAAACGCCTGCGAGCCTTCGCGCTGGAGCTTGATCAGCCGCACCTTTGCGTGGTCGGCGACATCGACCTCCGTCACCGCATTCACGCAATACACCGGATCACCGATCACAACAAAATCTTCGATGATGGTGACGTCAGCACCCGATTCCGCGATCACCAGCATGCGATTATGAATCGCCGCCTCAGCTTGGGTTGCGATATTCAATACATGGATCGGACCAGGGTGTGATGCGTTGCGACGCGCGAAAATGAACGCGCCATCATTCAGATAAGTCGTGTTAATGGCACGAAACGCATCCCGGTCGATCGGTGCGATATGGCCTAATCGTTCGCGAATCACAGGCGCATAGTCAGACAGTGCGCTGGCCAATGGCGCAACGATCACATCACCGGTCAGTGCGGGCGTTGAGAGCGCGGCATTGAACTGACCGTCCACAAACACCAGACGCGTTGTCGCTTCCGGAAGCATGAATGGCGCGAGGTCCGCAGCACTGATGCTACCGCTCGCATGACTTGGGCGAAAGGCCAGCCGATACAGCGGCGACAGATCGGTAAAGCGCCAATCTTCATCGCGAAGCGTTGGCACTGTGAGTGCATTGGCACGCTCCAACGCATCGGCCCGCAATTGATGGAACCAACCGAGTGGCCCGGCGAGATTGAATCGACCAAGCGGCCGGATGGTGGCGTCGGCACCGAGCACGCTCGCGAGATAGGCATTGGTACTAGTCGTCGTCATGGACTTCACCGTTCCAAATCAAGACGCGACCGCCGCTGCGACCCAGTCGTACCCACGGGATTCCAATTCGAGCGCAAGTTCCTTGCCACCGGTCTTCAGAATCCGACCACCTTCCATGACGTGAACATAGTCGGGAACGATGTAGTTCAAGAGCCGTTGATAGTGGGTGACGAGCACCACCGCATTGGAGGAATTGGCGAGCGTATTGACACCGCCTGCAACGATTCGCAATGCATCGATATCCAGACCGGAGTCGGTTTCATCGAGAAACGCGAGCTTGGGTTCAAGGAGGGCCATCTGCAGAATTTCGTTGCGCTTTTTCTCACCGCCCGAGAAGCCTTCATTGACGCTGCGATCAAGGAACGCGGGATCCATTTCGAGGAGTTTCATTTTTTCGCGGACGAAATCGTCGAATTCGAGCGGATCGAGTTCGTCTTTGCCGCGCGCGCCTTGGATCGTGTTGTAAGTGAGGCGAAGAAATTGTGCATTCGCGACACCCGGAATCTCGACCGGATACTGAAAGCCAAGAAACAGGCCGGCCCGCGCGCGTTCTTCGGGCGGCAATTCGAAAATATTCTTCCCATCGAGGAACGCCGTGCCGGCCGTCACGGTGTAATCCGGATGCCCGCTCAAGACCTTCGCAAAGGTACTCTTACCGGAGCCGTTGGGACCCATGATGGCGTGAATCTCACCGGCGCGAACCGTGAGGTTCATACCTTTCAGAATTTCGATGCCACTTACTTTGGCCCGCAGATCACGGACTTCCAGCAGCGCGGGCGCATTGGCGCGAATCATCCGACGCTCCCTTCGAGCTTCAGTCCAAGGAGTTTGGATGCCTCGACGGCAAATTCCATTGGCAATTGGGTAAAGACATCTTTGACGAAGCCATTGATGATCATCGACACCGCTTGTTCAGCGTCGATGCCGCGACTGGCGAAATAGAACAACTGGTCTTCGCCGATCTTGGAGGTGGTCGCCTCGTGTTCGATCTTCGCGGAACTGTTCTGCGCGCGAATATAGGGAAAGGTGTGCGCGGCCGAGCGATCGCCAATTAGCATCGAATCGCACTGCGAATAATTGCGCGCACCCTCGGCACGCGGTCCGACTTGCACCAGCCCACGATAACTATTGCTAGAGCGCCCGGCCGAAATGCCCTTGGAGATGATGCGGCTTCGCGTATTCCTGCCGAGATGAATCATCTTGGTGCCGGTATCGGCTTGCTGCATGTGATTAGTGAGCGCAACCGAGTAAAACTCGCCCGTCGAGTTGTCACCTTGCAAGATGCAACTTGGATATTTCCAGGTGATCGCTGAGCCGGTTTCCACCTGCGTCCAGGAAATCTTGGAATTCACGCCACGGCACAGGCCCCGCTTGGTAACGAAATTGTAGATACCACCCACGCCATTTGCATCGCCCGCATACCAATTCTGCACCGTCGAATATTTGATTTCGGCGTTATCTAGCGCGACCAGTTCCACCACCGCGGCATGCAGTTGGTTGGTATCGAACTGCGGCGCGGTACAGCCTTCCAGGTATGAAACGTGTGAGCTTTCTTCGGCGATGATCAGCGTGCGTTCGAACTGCCCTGACTCCTGGGTATTGATCCGGAAATAGGTCGACAACTCCATCGGACAGCGCACCCCCTTCGGGATGTAGCAGAACGAACCGTCGGTAAACACCGTCGAGTTGAGCGCCGCATAAAAGTTGTCGATGGTCGGCACGACCGTCCCGAGATACTTCCGTACGAGTTCCGGATGCTCTTTGACCGCCTCGGAGAATGAACAGAAGATCACGCCCACTTCCGCAAGCTTGTGCTTGTAGGTGGTGGTGACGGAGACGCTATCGAAGATGACATCGACCGCGACGCCCGCCAACGCCTTTTGCTCATGCATCGGCACGCCGAGCTTGGCAAACGTGCGCAGCAGCTCCGGATCGACTTCATCCATCGATGCGAGCTTCTTCTTTGCCTTAGGCGCCGAGTAGTACGAGATGTCTTGAAAATCGATCTTCGGGTAATGGACATTCGGCCAGGCGGGCTCGGTCATCGTGAGCCAGTGCCGGTAGGCGTCCAGCCGGAATTCCAGCAACCAGTCCGGTTCGCCTTTCTTCGCCGAGATCGTGCGGATCACCGCCTCCGACAGCCCTTTGGCGACCACATCGGATTCGATATCGGTATGAAAGCCGTGCTGATACGGCTGATCGATTAGATTTTGTAAGGCAGAGCTCATTGGGAAAGGCCTGGTTGCGCGATGGCACTAAAGCTGACGCTGACTAATCGATATTGAAGCTTTCACCGCAACCGCATGTGCTCTTCACATTCGGATTGGTGACCGTAAACATTTGTTTGAAGCCTTCACGCACGAAATCAAGTTCCGAGCCATCGAGGTACTGGATTGCCTTGGCGTCGACCACAAGCGTTGCATCATGGGCTTCGATAACCGCGTCATCCGGTGCAACGTCTTTGGCCGTATCGAAGGTATAAGCAAGCCCATTGCAACCGACCCGTTTCACGCCAAGGCGTAAGCCAATACCGCCATATTTTTTGACCGTGCTCTTGATTTGAGCAGCGGCGTTTTCTGTAAAGCGTACTGACATGTCAGCTCCGTCAGGCAGGGATCGTGTTGGAATCGGACGGTGTGTCGGTCTTGCCGCGGCCATGCATCGCGATCACATGCACCCCTTTGGCTTCCTGTTTGCGACGCTCAAGATCATCGATCAGCTTGGCAAGCGAAATGCCGCGCAGATAACTGAAGATATGTTCGTTGAGGCCTTCCCAGAGATCGTGGGTAATGCACTTCTGATCTTCGACGCAGTTTTCCTGACCACCGCAAGAAGTCGCATCAATCGACTCGTCCACCGCAGTGATGATCTCGGCGACCGAAATATCCTGGGCCGGACGCGACAGCATGTAGCCGCCACCTGGCCCGCGCGTGCTCTTCACCAGCCCGCCGCGACGGAGCTTGCCGAATAATTGCTCCAAGTAGGAGAGGGAAATTTTTTGCCGTGCGCTGATTTCGGCAAGCGAAACCGGCCCGCCACCCTGATTGGTAGCGAGATCTAGCACTGCCGTTACGGCAAACCGGCCTTTAGTGGTAAGGCGCATAGTGAACCCCCAGTCGAATAGGTTGATCGCGAAGCATTGGCGAGAACACGCGATACCTGAGCGAATTGGTCAAGTATAGCGATACCCGACCTATTCGATCAACCATGACGACGAAAGTTCCCAATGACGCGACGACCGGACCGGCGGCTGCGACCGGCTGATCCGCCACTGCGGCGAAGAACGAACCCGCTGTCTATTCAATGGGTTATGGAATTCCTCGACGATTCTATAGGCGATTGAAGACCGCTCGGATCGGCTTTCCCGCGCCCAACGCCCCGAC